>NZ_JAUSUC010000033.1 GCF_030813365.1 Oikeobacillus pervagus | reverse complement strand
AAGATCTGGGTGTTCTTTTAGCCAACTTAAGATTTGGTCATGATAAAGATCTAACTTTTTCCTCCTACTTCCAAGTGAAGCGATCCAATCTGAAGCTTCTTTTAAATCCATATTTAAATATTTATAAACGGTGTTTCTAGAAATGTTTAATTTTTTGGCAATAGCTGCGACTTTAAATCCCTGTTTTTTTAGTTGATGTACTTCTACATACAATAGTAATTTTTCCACCTTTCATACCCTCCAGCTAAAACATATGATCATAAAACTATCATAGCTTAGCTGAGTCGAACTTTGGAAAAAGTGTTCAATCTTATTTGGCGGAAACTGTTGATTATAGATTAGCAGTTACATCATTTTTGTGTTATATTGAATTTACAATTGAATAACGTGTAGAACATGGTGTTCTTACAATTCTATTGTGTAGAACTTAAAAGGGAAGTCGGTGCAAATCCGACGCTGTCCCGCAACTGTAAATGAGAACGATTTCTCAAAACCACTGTTACGATTGTAATGGGAAGGGAGAAAGAGTGATGATCATGAGCCAGGAGACCTGCCGTGTTTAGTACACACCAGAAAACCTACGAGGATAGGAGGTGTTATGTGTGACTACGAATAGTACTCACCCTATTTGTATGATCACTGTACGACAAGCGAGGGAAAATAGGAATTTTAGGAAGGTGAAGGAGTTTCAAGTTATGAGACAACTTCAATTTACAAACGAATGTTTGTCTATTTTTTTTAGCTGTCTACAGATGGATTATGCATTTCATAAAGTTTGATTAACATCTTTTTAACTCAGTTAAAAAGATGTTTTTTTTTGAATAAGAAAGGGTGAAATAAATGAACATTTTTTCTGATTATCTTATAGAACTGAAGTCGATTGTGATGCTTTCACAATTTGATGAAAAACAGATAAATTTGGCGGAATATGTCGAGCAATTAGAGAAGTTAATAATGAATGATAATAAGAAAATGGTGGACAAGAAATATGAACTAGGTCAGCTACACATTGCATACCAACTAATTATAGATGAATTATTAGGTTTAAAGCAGAAGAATGCATTTAAATAATGTTTGACTTGAACTACATCTAATAGATAGGCATGGACTGTTTTGTTATTTTTATTATCAACTTACGGAAAAAATATGAACTATTATATAAGGTATTTAACAATATAAATCTTTGATAATTGGATCAATGAAAGAGGAGAGTAGAAATGAGTGTTACAAGTACAGTCATTGGTTACCCGTATATCGGAGCAAACCGCGAATGGAAAAGAACAGTGGAAGCATATTGGAAAAAAACATTAACAGAAGAGCGGTTTGAAGAATCGATGAAAGCATTGCGTTTAGCAAATATTCAAAAACAAATAGATGCCAAAGTTGATATTGTAACAGTAGGGGATTTTACTTATTATGACCGTGTGCTAGATGTGGCGGCTATGTTTGGTATGGTTCCGAAACGTTACAATTGGGACGGTAAAGAAGTGGATTTAGACACCTATTATTCAATAGCTCGTGGAAATAAAGAGTCCGTATCTAGTGAAATGACGAAATGGTTTAACACAAATTATCATTATATAGTTCCTGAATATGATAGATCCTCCTTACGTCTATATGAAAATAATCCTCTAAAAGCTTATTTAGAAGCCAAGGAAGAGTTAGGTGTTTCAGGAAAACCTACTATGATAGGTCCTATTACTTTTTATAAATTAACAAAAGAGTTGAAAAAAGGTGATCAGCCCGCATATATGTCACAACTAATTAGTTTATATACGCAAGTATTAAAAGAATTAGTCGCTGAAGATGTTGAATGGATTCAATTGGAAGAGCCTATTTTAGCTACTTCTATTTCAGAAAAGGATATGGAACTAGCCATAATGGTTTATAAGCAGTTTTCAGAAATAGTTCCTGAGGCAAAAATTTTATTACAAACCTATTTTGAGTCGGTAGATCATTATGAAGCAGTTATTGACTTACCTGTTGCAGGAATTGGATTAGATTTTGTGCATGGTTACCAAGAAAATCTAGCGAATCTGAAAAAATGGGGATTCCCTGAAGAAAAAGTACTAGTAGCCGGAATAATTAATGGGCGTGATATTTGGTGTACGCCACTTGAGAAACAATTTGATCTATTAATCGAACTAGAAAGTCTTGTTGGTAGAGGAAAGTTATGGATTCAACCATCATGTAGCTTAATGCATGTTCCTGTAACTGTAAATTCAGAATCAACATTACCAGAACCATTGAAAAATAATCTTGCTTTTGCTGATGAAAAATTAAAGGAACTAAGTATTTTAAGGAATGCTTTGTGTGAAGGTAGTCATGCATATCAAGAGGTTTTTAATCACAATAAATCTAGTATAGATGATTTAAACAATCATCCTTCTAGGAAATTGAGAAATGTACATGAAGCTATAGCACAAGTGAATGAAGGAGATTTCAATAGAACAAGCTCATATGAAGTAAGAAAAGCCATACAACAAAAATCATTACAGTTACCATTGTTCCCCACAACAACAATCGGTAGCTTTCCTCAAACACCAGAAGTAAAGAAAGCAAGATCTCAAATGAGGAAAGGCGAAATTTCGAGTGAAGATTACCGTGAATTTATTAAGTTAGAAATCAAGAAGTGGATCGATTATCAAGAGAAACTCGGTCTTGATGTACTTGTTCACGGTGAATTTGAACGAACAGATATGGTGGAGTACTTCGGAGAAAAATTAGATGGTTTTGCTTTTACTGAAAACGCTTGGGTTGTTTCATACGGTTCTAGATGTGTCAAACCACCAATTATTTACGGTGATGTACAATGGATAATGCCTATGACGGTATCTGAAACGGTTTATGCACAGTCTTTAACAAAAAAGCCTGTGAAGGGGATGCTTACGGGCCCGATTACGATACTAAATTGGTCTTTTGTAAGAAATGATATCCCGAGAAAAGAAGTTGCCAATCAGATTGCTCTAGCAATTAGGAAAGAAGTACAATTCCTTGAAGGAGAAGGGATTAGGATTATCCAAGTAGATGAGCCAGCGTTAAGGGAAGGTTTGCCGTTAAAAATCAACAAACAAGCATCGTATTTAGAGTGGGCTATCAATGCATTTAAGCTAGCGACATCACAAGTAGCAGATGAAACACAAATTCATACTCATATGTGTTATTGCGAATTCAATGATTTTATTGAGCCTATTCGGAAATTAGATGCTGATGTTATCTCGATTGAAACATCAAGAAGTCATGGAGAGATTATTGAAGCTTTTAAACATTACGAATATAAAAATGATATAGGACTAGGTGTATATGATATTCATAGTCCTCGTATTCCGCAATTAAATGAAATGAAGGCAATTATCGATGATAGCTTAGAAGTACTCTCCGCACAGCAATGTTGGATTAATCCTGATTGCGGTCTTAAAACAAGAAAAACAGAAGAAACATTGGCTGCGCTTGAGCGAATGATAGATACAACTAAAACTTTTAGAGAGCGTTACAAGACTTCGATGTGATCAACTAAATATTTTTCTCTTAGAAGTTCAGTTATGATTTTGATCGAAATCATTTTACAAAATCCTTGATCTGCTTTTTATAGCAATCAAGGGTTTTTTGTTCAATATATAAACCCTCTTCTTCATCCCGCTATCCCGCTAAATGCACCTATTAGAGTTATCGATAGATCTATCTATTTCAAGAGGATCGATTTAATTTTATAATGAAAATAAAAAAACTTATCCCAAACTCCATTAATCGTTTTTTTACATTCCTTAGCATAGAAAAGAAGGCATATTCTAGATCTTTATGGAATAATGATAATGATATCATGACAATTTCTGGTATAAAGGGGGATGGGGAGAATGCCTTTTTTTTGCACGGAAGATCATGCAAGCCTCTATTTTGAAGATAAAGGTCAAGGAAAACCAATTGTATTCATCCATGGATGGTCCTGTTCAAGACATCATTTTTCCAAGCAAGTAAATGAATTGAAAGAAAGCTATCGGGTGATTAGCTATGATTTACGTGGTCATGGTGATTCGGAAAGGGTAGAACATGGACTTACGATGGAACAATTTGCAAAGGATCTAAAAGATTTAGTCAATTATCTGGAATTAGAAGATGTATCCTTTGTTGGCTGGTCAATGGGGACCCATATCATTTGGGAATATGTAAAACAATATGGTTGTGACAATGTTTCGAATCTTTGTTTTATCGATATGACCCCGAAACTTCTAACAGATGAAGAATGGAAATTGGGGTTGTTTGGGGATTTTGGACATGAGAAAAACTTATTGACATTGGCAAGTATTTGTAAAGATTGGGATGCACATGTCAGTGCCTTTACACCCGGAATCTTTGCCCCTACTTTTGATGATCCTAACTTATTAGAATGGATGATCAAGGAAGCCAAAAGGAATACTCCACATGTCATGGTTAATATGTGGATTGCGATGGCTATTCAAGATTATCGAGAAGTATTGCCACAAATAACGGTTCCTTGTCTCATAACATATGGAACTAAGAGCTTTTACAGCAAAGAAAATAGTGAGTACATCGAATCGAAAGTTCCTCAAAGCAAGCTAGTTGAGTTTGAACATTGCGGACATGCTCTTCATTTGGAAGACACGGCTAAATTTAATCATGAATTGGCCCAATTTATTGGATAAAATAAAAAGTCGATTTCTATATATAGAAGTCGGCTTTTTGACTTTAAATGGATTGATTTTATTTGTTAACTTTTTTATGATTTTGGTTTACAATAATTCCAATATAGATCTTCGTTGAAAAGTAAGAGGCCAACTTAGAAAAAATGGATGAAATGAAAATTTAGTAGAAAAATCAATCTTAATTTATAGCACTAGGGGGCTTAGCATGACAATCCAAATCAAACCATCTCAATCATTTTCACTCTATTCTCCAGAATTCATAAACAATCCTTATCCATTTTATGATCAACTACGTTCAGTAGATCCGATTTGTTGGATCCATTCATTAAAGTATCCAGGTTGGTATATAACGGGATATGAAGAGGCAGTTGCGGCTCTTAAAGATACAAGATTGTTCAATCGTATACCACTCCCCGAGACAACCAAAAAATATGATCATCTAAAAAACATTCAGAATGATATGATGCTTTTTAAAAATAAAGAAGATCATAAACGATTGCGATTACTCGTAAGTGAAGCATTTACACAAAAAGCGATAGAATATTATCGTCCATATATAGAAGAAACGGTCCATCATCTACTAGATGAAGTAAGTGGAAGAAAAACAATGGATGTTGTTTTAGACTTTGCCTTCCCACTAGCAAGTTCGGTGATTGCAAAAATATTAGGAATACCGGAGAAAGACCGCCAAAGATTTAGAGAATGGGCTGTCGACTTAATCCAAGCTATTGACTTTACACGGTCAAGAAGAGAATTGCTGAATGGAAATGAGACTGTCATGAAGTTAATGATATTTTTTAAAGAACTAATTCATAAACGGAGACAGGCTCCTCATGATGATGTCATTAGTTATTTGATTAAGGAAGAAGAACAAGGTGACAAATTAACAAATAATGAAATAGTTTCTACATGTATTCTATTAGTCATTGCTGGTCATGAAACTACTGTCAATCTCATTAGTAATTCAATTCTCTCCCTATTAAACCACCAAGAACAATTATCGATATTAAAAGAAAATCCATTTTTAATCGAAAAAGCTGTGGAGGAATTTTTACGTTATGAAAGTCCAACACAGATGGTCGCTCGTACTGCTTCAGAAACCCTCAATTTAAATGGAAAAACGATTAAAAAAGGCGAACAAGTCTATATTCTATTGGGGGCAGCTAATCGTGATCCAAAAAAATTTGAGAAGGCAAATGAACTAGAGATCAACAGGGATCCTAATCCGCATCTTGCATTTGGCTATGGTAGCCATTTCTGTATCGGTTCTCAATTGGCACGTTTTGAAGCACAAGTATCCATTCAAACATTCGTCCAAAAAATGAATCGACTCCAATTGGTTCATCCTAGCCCGCAATGGAGATCCCTCATAGGATTTCGTTCACTAGAAGAACTGTTGATCACTTTTGACTTAGACTAATGGAATAAGTCATAAAGAATATTAAATTTCGGTATGCGGGATTCAAAAGAAACGCTTCGTTTCTTTGAATCTCGTTTTTGTTGTTGAGGATCTTTTCTACTTTCGTAAAGAATGAAAGAATAATTTCCCGATTCTAATAAAGAATAAGCTTATCTAAAAATATTCCTTTGTGAGAATGGGGTGGATGGTGGGTGGGTTTTTTAAAAAAAAGAGCAGTTTTTAAAAAGACAAAATCTCAAACAAGCCACAGTCAAATCAAGTTAAGTCCATCATTAAAAGAGAATAGGGAAATTTTTGAGAGGCATTTTGACTATCAAGAGGATCTTATCTACCGTATGTTTTATATGAAACAGCCAGATAACCGAAAGTGCATGCTCATTTTTATGAAAGATATAACAAATCAAGAGTGGATTTCCCAGCAAATTATGCAACCTCTAAAAGAATGTGAAATAGATCCAATATGGTTGAAAAAAGAAGGGATCACATCATTAGAAGAATTTGTCCTTACTTCAGGAAATGTATCTGCCACGGATGATGTTACTATGCTCTTCGATGAACTCTTATCTGGAAATGCGATTTTATTAATTCAAGACGAAACATCTGCTCTTTCTATCTCTGTAGGGGAATGGGCAAGTCGAGCTATTGAAGAGCCTACAACCCAGACAGTTGTTAGGGGACCACGGGAAGGGTTTACCGAAAAGTTATCGACCAATAAAGCCTTGCTTAGAAAACGGATCCGTACCAATAAATTAAAAATCGAAACGTTTAAGTTAGGCGAAATGACTCAAACGAATGTGAGCCTAGTTTTTATTCAAGATCTTGCCGATGAGGAGATTGTGAACGAGGCTAGGAGAAGGATTCAAAAAATACACATTGCGGGAATATTAGAAAGTAATAATATAGAAGAGTTAATTGAAGATACGAAATGGACACCATTCCCACTTGTCTCCAATACAGAACGACCCGATGTAGCGGCGGCTGCTTTGTTAGAGGGAAAAGTGATTGTGATGGTGGATGGTACTCCTTTTGTCTTAATGGTCCCAGTGGTCTTTATGCAATTTTTTCAAACAGCGGAAGATTATTATTCAAGTGTTTTTGTCGGGAGCTTAACGAGACTTCTTCGATATTTATCGATGTTTATTGCTTTATTGGCCCCTTCAATATACGTTGCCTTAACGACCTTTCATCAAGAAATGATTCCGAGTCAACTATTAACCAATATTGCGGCACAAAGAGAAGGAGTTCCTTTCCCTGCCTTTATTGAGGCATTATTAATGGAAGTTACGTTTGAAATTTTACGTGAAGCGGGGATCCGAATGCCCAAAGCTGTCGGTCAGGCGGTTTCAGTTGTAGGAGCCATTGTGATTGGTCAAGCAGCGGTAGAGGCGGGGTTTGTTTCAGCTGCGATGGTGATCGTCGTTTCTGCTACAGCCATTGCAAGCTTTGTTTTGCCTAGCTATAATATGGCAAATACAATCCGCCTATTACGGTTTTTTATTATGGGATTAGCGGCCAGTTTTGGATTCTTTGGTATTACACTTGGTTTATTTTTGCTGATTGTCCATCTTTGCAGTCTTCGTTCCTTTGGAGTGTCTTATATGGCACCTATTGCTCCATTTTACGGACAGGATCAGAAAGATACATTTGTACGCTTGAGACATACTTCCTTCTCTTTTAAAGGAAAATTACTTAGGAAGAAAAACTAGACGGAGGAAAGGAAAAAAACAATGCCTAAAACAACAACGATTTTTCTTCTACTAATTGTAAGCCTTTTCTTGTCAGGATGTTGGAATCGAAGGGAATTTAATGAGCTTGCGATTACTTCTGGAATCGGAATTGATAAAGTGAAAAATGAATACAGGGTAACAGCACAAGTCATCAACCCTCAAGCAATTGCAAATCCAAAAGGATTAGGAGTAGGGTCACCCTTCATTGTTTTTGAAGCCAAGGATAAAACGATTATAAAGGCACTTAGAAAACTAGCACTGAATTCTCCTAGGAAAATATATGTAGCCCATCTAAATATATTGATTATTGAAGAAGAGGTGGCCAGTGAAGGGATAGGTGAAATATTGGATTTATTTTATCGGGATCAAGAGATACGTTCTGATTTTGATGTCTTGGTTACGAAAGACCATTCAGCGAAAGACGTATTAAGTACATCTACTCCTTTTATTCCTGTACCAGCACGAGGAATTCAAGAGAAATTAATAATATCAAATGAATTCTATGATGCATCCAAAGCAACGACAATTAGAGAACTCATCTCTAAATCCCTTGCATCTGGTGTTCACCCAGTTGTTCCAAGTATTACATCTAAAAAAAAGAGGAGTGATGTTCCATCTGCTTCTAAAGAACCACCAATCCCTATTGGAAAACTTGCTGTCTTTCACAATGATAAGCTAAAGGGATGGTTAAGTAACGGGGAAGCCCAGACGTATAATACGATGACTAATAACATTGGCAACTCTATCGTCAGTTTTCCTTGTTCAAAGCATGGCAAAGGCATTTTGGAATCGATAAAAGTAAAAACAACCTTGTCACCTCATGTCAATGGAGATCCAGAAATGAATGTTCATATTTTCTATAAAGGCCGTATTTCGGAACTAGATTGTATTCAATCTGTTACGACTGTAGAAGACATTAAAGCGTTAGAAAGGAAAATAGAAGAATATTTAACAAAGTTTTATGACTCCGAAATAACGAAAATACAAGAAATGGGTGTCGATATTTTTGGATTTGGACAAGAGTTTCACAGAAAAGAACCAGTTGAGTGGGATAAAATGGAGAAAAATTGGGATGATATATTTAAGAAACTCAAAGTGAACACTAAGGTGGATGTTCATATAACGAATACAGGAACGATTAAAAATTCATTAATGAAGCAATTGCAAGGGGAGAAGTAATATGATTTTTATTTTTTCACTTCTTTTGACAACAATTGTTCTTTTCATCGATCGAATGGAACTGAAGGCAGGGAGTCGAAAGGAAAAAGGGGTATATTATACCATCCTTATCGTCTTTTTCCTAGTAATGATTCTAAAACAAATGCAGGTTTCTTTTATGAATCCATTTGAATGGCTATATAACCATATGGGGTTGGTAAAAGAAATCTATCTTTTTTTAGAAACAAAAGGATGACATATTAATGGAAAAGATAAGTTCGAATCAATTTTTAATTTTTGCCTGGATGTTTACACTAGGAAGTGCAATTCTTTATGTACCGAATTTACTTGTGGAGTATTCGAAACAAGATGCTTGGATTTCATCCTTATTAGCAATGCTCTTTTGTTTTATTCTTATCGGCATTTATTTGCTGATGTTCCGGCTGTTTCCAAATAAAACAGTTTTCCAAATACTAGAGTGTGTATTTGGAAAACGTTTTGGTAAAATCATTGGTTTATTTATCATCATTAGTTTTCATTACTTAATTTCGGTGATGACTTTAAGGGATTTTGGGGATTTTCTTATTGTTCACATTTTACCTGAAACACCTTTATCCGTCATTCATTTGATCTTT
The DNA here is from genome assembly GCF_030813365.1 of Oikeobacillus pervagus. Lineage (NCBI taxonomy): Bacteria > Bacillati > Bacillota > Bacilli > Caryophanales > Bacillaceae > Oikeobacillus > Oikeobacillus pervagus. The sequence continues at coordinate 26,625 of NZ_JAUSUC010000033.1, read as the reverse complement.
TTAATTGTTGTTGCTTATTCGGTTAAACAGGGAATAGAGGTAATTGGCAGGACCTCACAGATTTTACTCCCAATCCCGATTTTTTTCTATTTACTCTCAGCCGTATTATTATTAAATAAAAGTGATATAACCCATTTGCTTCCAATCGCAGCAGACGGTTGGAAACCGATTGTAAGGGCATCTATTGCAAATATTGGTTTTCCTTATTTGGAAACCTTTATTCTCGTTACTCTTCTTCCTTTTGTTACGCCCAAAACGAAGATTAGTAAACCATTTTGCTTAGGGGTTCTGCTTGGTAGCTTAATGTTAATCATTGCGACTGTCTATTCTTTAATGGTGCTAGGTGTAGAGTATTCAGAAAATAAGATATATACCCCATACTTACTTGGTGCAGAGATTAATGTTGCAAATGTGATCCAACGAGTGGAAATTATCATTTCAAGCATTTGGTTTGTTTCCATGTTTATAAAAATGTGTCTCGTTGTGTTAGCGACAACTATTGGATTGCAGCAAATTTTCGAGTTGCGAGATTATCGAATCCTCACATTACCACTCTGCTTATTGTTACTTCCCTTATCTATCATGATTATGCCCAATATGAGTTATTGGGGGATATTAGTTGATACATGGCCTTTTTACGCTTCCATTCAAACTATGCTCATTCCTATCATTATTGTGATTGTTGGCTTAATTAAAAAAAAGCGTTAGCGAAATGCTTTATTGAACGATTCATAGGTGTGAGGTTAAAACGTGAAATCTGTTGAGAATTGTTGAGAAGTTTTGAGTGTTTTTTGCAGGAAATCATGTTCACTTTGTAAAATAATTTAAAGAGCTTGACAGGCTCGACAATTAAGCGAAGGGTGGTTTTTGTCTTTGAGTTCAGATCTATCATTGCAACAAATCGCTGAAAGTGTGACGAAATCCGTCTTAAATGCAACTGACAAAGATTTAGAAGGATTCCAAAAAATTATCGACGAAACGATTAAAGTTCGGGAATCACATCGGAATCTACAAAGAATGATTAAAAGTTATTCAACCACGATGATCCAACGCTCTTAAATATGTTGTTGCTGTTGAACATTCAACAGCGTTTTTTTTATTTTCTATTCAAAAGATTCTATTAATTGTGTAAAATAAAGTAGAAGAATCAAACATATAGAAATATTTTATGAAATTGGGGGGTTTACATTGGATCAAGAACGTTTTCAAAAAGGGGTTAACAAATTAAAAGAGTATACAAGTGAAGAACAAGCACAAAATTTAGTTCATTCTGATGTACTAAAAGACATTGCACCAGATCTTAGACGATTTATTGTGGAATTCGCCTATGGGGATATTTACACACGACCTGGACTTAATAATAAAGAGCGTGCACTTGTGACGATTACCACTCTTGTTACACAAGGAGTAGAACCACAAATTGAGACTCATGTGAACCGTGGGCTTACATCAGGGCTAACACCAAATGAAATTGTGGAAGGAATGTTACAATTAATTCCGTATGTAGGATTTCCGCGTGTTCAAAATGCGTTAAAAATTGTAAAAAAAGTATTAGAACAGCGTGATTTGAAAGTAGAAATTTAATCTTCCCTAGTGAAAATTGGGTAATTAAATGAAAAGTGATCGCCCTGTGAAAAAGGAAAAAACTCTTTTAAGGGGATCTTTTATCGATCTTCACAAAGGCAATCAATACTAAAAGGGAAATTCAAAGGCATAATTGACAGAATAATCAAAATAAATTATAATCTAGACATCTATTTTCGAGTGTGGACATTCACTTTTAAAAAGAAGACCTCTTTTATGGAACAAGTGAAATGACATTCTATTTGACCTAATAAAAAAACTGTAAAATCTGTTCAAGTCTCTACGAAAGAGTCTAAATTCACAGGTTAAGCCAGTAATATCTTCCTTATGATAGAAGGGATATTGCTGGCTATTTTCGTCTTACTTCGTAATCTAGAAAACAGGAGGAAAAAATATGTACGATTTTAGCATTATAGGTGGTGGAGTTGTTGGTCTTTCAACTGCCATGGCCATAACAAATCGGTTTCCGAATGCTAAGGTTTTGTTGCTAGAAAAGGAATCGCAACTCGCCATGCACCAGACTGGCCATAATAGCGGGGTTATTCATTCCGGAATTTATTATAAACCTGGAAGCTTTAAAGCACGGTTTGCTCGTCAAGGAAGTCAATCGATGATCGAGTTTTGTAAGCAATATGGAATTGAACACGAGAATTGCGGGAAGGTGATCGTGGCGACAAAACAAGAAGAACTTCCGCTACTTGATCAATTATTTCAGCGTGGGTTACAAAACCAATTAGATGTGAAGAAAATTAGTAAAGAAGAATTAAAGGAAATAGAGCCTCATGTGAATGGATTAGCGGCGATTAAAGTTGCGGCTGCTGGTATCGTGAACTATAGACAGGTGAGTGAGAAATTTGCTGACATCATTCGGGAAAAAGGCGGGGACATCCGTTTAAATACGAAGGTAGAATCGATATCTGAATTAAATGATGGAATTACAATTGAATCGAACAAAGGGACATTTAGATCACAATTTCTTATTAATTGCGCAGGTTTGCACAGTGATCGAGTGACGAATATGGCTGGATATAAAACAGATGTAAAAATCATTCCATTCCGCGGTGAGTACTATAAGCTCGTACCCGAAAAAAGATACCTCGTGAAAAATTTAATCTATCCTGTTCCAAATCCAAAATTTCCATTCCTAGGTGTCCATTACACCCGAATGATTGGTGGTGAAGTGGAAGCGGGCCCAAATGCAGTCCTGAGTTTTAAGCGGGAAGGGTACAAGAAAACTGATTTTAGTTTAAAGGATTTCACTGAAGTTATGCGCTACCCTGGATTCTGGAAATTAGCTAGCAAATTTTTGGGGGAAGGAATAGAAGAAATGCACCGGTCTTTTAGCAAAGCAAAATTTGTGGCTAGTCTTCAGGAGTTAATCCCTGAAATAGAAGCAAAAGATTTAATTGCTGCCCCAGCTGGAGTTCGTGCCCAAGCACTTCGCGATGATGGTCAACTTGTGGATGATTTTCATATGATCCCGGGGAAAAGTAGCATTCACATTTGTAATGCCCCCTCACCCGCAGCAACTGCTTCCTTAGAAATCGGAAAAGAGATTGTTAAACAAATTGAAAAGCAATCTTATATCCATGAGTCTATTAGTTCCTAAAATGAAAGGAGGAAATGAAATTGAGTGATTCAAAAATCATCTTTATCGCTGGTCATGCAAGGCTTCCTCAAGGGATGGCTGCCAAAAGCGTGTTCGATACATTAACGATTACAGCAGAGGTCGATCGGAAATATGGGGTCATTATTGAAGCTTCCTGTACATTAGCTACTGAACATGGACGAAACTATATAGGCCAATTACTTCGGGGAGTAAGTTTGAAAGACGGAATCGAAGAACCCTTACAAATGTTACAAGAGCATTATAAAGGGAAGGGAGCAAATGCATTAACAGCTGCTCTAAACGATTTACATTTTCACTATGAACAAATAGCAAAAAATGCATATAATCGATAAAAAGATTGACAATTCCCAAAATTCATAATAATATAGAGTTAATATCAGATATATACTTACTATAGAAAACTCCAATTTCAATACCGTAAGTAATATCTTAGAAATGGCCTTAGATGACATGAAGAATATTGATTTAACTGAAATATTTACTGTGACTCTACCTGCATGGAGCTTTGAGGTAAATATCAACCAGTTTACTTCCTGATTTAGTAAAAGGAAGTAGACTGGTTTTTTGTTTTCTAAGACCATAGTACATTGCAAAAAACTATTCGGGAGGAAATCTATATGAGTACAGAAGTAATGCAGGAAAATAGTTTATTAAAGAAGACAAATAGTTATGAAGTAAAGGAGCATCCACAAAGTAAGCGTCTTTACCATATTGATATTGAGCGTGGAGTGATCAAAGCCTTTCTAGATCGAGCAAAGGAAGAGGGAATGACTGTCCAACATTTAGAATATACCCCGTATGCAAGAAGAATTGCATCAGATTATTTATTAGAGTTAACAGGGAATGATTTTCAACATACATTAAGGGACATTATTCATGATCGTGAAACAGGAGGCTTTACAACGGGATTACGTGATGTCACTTTGGAGAAGGATGACTATGTCATTTTTGCTACAGCCTTAACCCATCTTGTTGGTACTCCAAATTTTGATGCGATGACAGGAAAATACTATGCGAGGTTTACGGTGAATCATACGGATTCGAGTGACTCATACTTACGTCAAGCATATCGACTATTTACACTTCACACGGACGGAACATTTGTCGATGAACCAACTGATTGGTTATTAATGATGAAAATGACAGAGGAAAATGCCATCGGTGGAGAATCTCGCTTACTTCATTTAGATGATTGGGAGGAATTGAAGAAGTTCTCCTCTCATCCACTTGCTACACATAAGTTTACGTATAGAGCTCCAAAAAGTAAGAATGTAGATCAAGAGGTTCAACGTGCCACATTCTTTAATGAACAGAACAAGCCATGTATTTGTTATATCGATCAATTTGTATACCCAGATACAATAGAAGAGGCAAAATATTTGAAGGAACTATCTGATTCTATGGAAAACGATAAAAGTTTAATTGAATTGAAATTACCAGTCGGCGATTTAGTGATGCTCAATAACTTGTTTTGGCTCCATGGTCGGGCTGCTTTTGAAGTAGATCCGAAGTTGAATCGTGAATTAATGCGACAACGAGGAAGATTTGCAGAAATATAGAAATTGAAAATGAAACGAAACCTATAGTCACGAGGAATTCAAAAAAAGGGTGATGGGATTGATTACAAAAGGATTAGAAGTGGTTTCACAAAACTATATTGCTGGTGAATGGCGGTCGATTCAAGGGGAGGGTCAAGCTGTTTTTAATCCTTCTAATACATTGGAGAAAATCGGGGAAATGTACTTGTCCACAGCAGAAGATGTATTAGAGGCTGTTGCAGCAGCACATGCTGGATTTATGATCTGGAAGAAAAAATCAGGTAGTGAAAAGTCTAGCTATTTATATAAAATGGCTGATGCATTGGAACAAGAATCTGAAGAAGTAGCGACATTAGCGAGCAAGGAAATGGGGAAACCGATTGGCGAGATGCTTGGGGAAGTGATGCGGGGGGTAAATTTACTGCGATTTTATGCAGCTGAAGGTGTGCGTCCAACTGGTGAAGTGATTCCATCGACTGATGCTGATGTTCTTCAATATACCAAACGTGTTCCTTTAGGTGTTGTAGGAATCATTACTCCATGGAATTTTCCTGTAGCCATCCCGATTTGGAAAATTGCTCCTGCCTTGATTTGTGGAAACTCAGTCGTGTGGAAACCTGCAGAGCATGGAGTGTTAACGGCTACATTCCTCATGAAGGTATTCGAAAAAGCCAATCTTCCTAAAGGTGTGTTAAACCTTGTCATTGGGAAAGGTAGTGTGGTCGGCCAAACTTTATTAGAAGAAGCAGAAATTCATGCGATTAGTTTTACAGGTTCAACAGCTACAGGAAAAAATGTAGCATCTGCTTGCGCCAAAAGAAATATAAAATATCAAACAGAAATGGGCGGAAAGAACGCTGCGATCGTGTTAAATGATGCAAATTTAGAAAAAACGGTCCCCATAATTTTAAGTGGGGCCTTCCGATCTGCTGGACAAAAATGTACAGCCACAAGTCGGATCATTGTTGAAAAAGGGATATACCCCAAATTTATTGCTGCAGTCCAAGAGGCGATGAGTGCGATTACAGTTCAGGAAGCATTAAATAATCAAGCATACTTAGGACCTGTTGCTTCAAAAGCACAGTTTGATACAGTCTCAGAATACACCCAGTTAGCACGAAAAGAAGGAGAAATTATTGCTGAAGGTCCGCTGAAAACGAATCAAAAAGGATATTATATTCAGCCGCTCGTTGTAGGGGGGGTGTCAGCCAAGCATCGATTAGTTCAGGAAGAAATTTTTGGACCAGTGGCGACTGTGCTTCAAGTCGATGATGTAGAAGAAGCGATCGAGCTTTGCAATGACTCTTTATACGGATTGAGCGCTTCAATTTTTACAAACAATATTAATAAGGCAATGCAGTTTATCGATAATGTAGAAGTAGGAATGGTCCGAGTTAACCAAGAAACTTCGGGGGTGGAGTATCAGGCGCCTTTCGGTGGAATGAAATGGTCTAGCTCTCATACAAGGGAACAAGGACAAGCGGCATTAGATTTTTATTCACAAGTTAAAACATGTGCTATTAAGCACCAATTTTAAAAATAGAAATTGAAACATTAAAAATTGCCCTCTCAACAATGAGAGGGCAATTTTTAATGGGAATGATCCTTTTCTAAAAGGGAAAAAACGTCATTAGAGCTTACAAAAAAATTTCATACTTGTTAAAATCCCCAATATCAAAGATGTTTTATCACTTCACCACGAATGTGCAAAAAAGTACCCCTTATTATTTTTCTATTCTTTCTTCCTATTTTTACTAACCTTAGAATAGTAGCCCTCTTTTCGGACAAACTAACTTTGGTTATTCGGAGTAGAGACTTGGGGGGCTATATGTATAAAAAACATGAAATGAGATTAGTTTGGTTAGCTGCAATTGTTGCTATGATCATGGGACTTTCCATTATTGGTAGATTGGTTTCAGGTTAAGGGAAGGGAGTTAAAAATGGGAAATAGTGAATCGGTCTTTTTTAGCCGTCTTTTAACGGAGTTGACCTTATCTTTTCATATCATTTACGCAACCATTGGGGTGGGGGTTCCGCTTATGATTATGATTGCCCAATGGGTTGGAATTGAGAATAAGGATGAACACTATATTTTATTAGCAAGAAGATGGACTAGAGGGTTTGTCATTACTGTGGCGGTAGGAGTCGTAACGGGGACGGCGATTGGCCTTCAGCTAAGTCTTCTTTGGCCACATTTTATGCAATTAGCAGGAAATATCATTGCTTTGCCGTTATTTATGGAGACATTTGCTTTTTTCTTTGAAGCCATTTTCTTAGGGATTTATTTATATACATGGGATCGGTTTGAAAATCAAAAAAAACATTTACTTCTACTTATCCCTGTTGCTTTAGGGGCGTCTTTTTCTGCAATCTTTATTACAATTGTCAACTCTTTCATGAATGCTCCGAAAGGATTTGACATCATGAACGGGGAAATCGTCAATATTAATCCGGTTGCGGCCATGTTTAATCCCGCAATGCCAAGTAAAATTGCTCATGTTTTATCGACATCCTATATGACGGCTGCATTTGTTTTAGCTTCGATTGGTGCGTTTCGTTTACTGAAAGGGTCTGATCATGCATATCACAAAAAAGCACTTATATTTACAATGAAACTCGGTCTAATCTTCTCCTTTACTTCCGCTGTGATCGGGGATTTTGCAGGGAAGTACTTAGCGGAGTATCAACCGGAAAAATTAGCTGCAGCTGAGTGGCATTTTGAAACGGAAGAAGGGGCTCCGTTAAAAATGTTTGGTACCTTACAGGATGGTGAAGTAAAAAAGGCTGTGACGATCCCATATGCCCTGAGTATTCTAGCTCATAGTAATCCGAATGCCGAAGTAATCGGGCTAAATGAATTCCCAGAAGATGAAATTCCACCTCTGTATATTCATTATTTATTCGATACAATGGTCGTCATTGGAATGGCGCTATTAATCTTATCTCTTGTTTATTTAATAGGAGCTAGACAAAAATGGCGATTTGTTTCAGCAAAGTGGTTTCGCTGGCTCATTGTATTTGGAGGGCCTCTAGCCATTATTGCGATTGAGGCGGGATGGTGGTTAAACGAAGTTGGGCGGCAACCTTGGATTTTAAGAGGAATAATGCGTACAGCTGATTCAGCCACGACTAGCGGTCAAGTCGATACGATGCTGTGGTTGTTTGCTGGATTATATACTATTTTAGGAATTGGAAGTGTTGTGGTCCTTTCCCGCATGTTCCGAAATAATTCAGTAGAGCAAGAATTAAAAGATCGAGCATCTAAAGAAGGCGGGTGAGTTGACATGACATTAGAATTAATTGGGATCGCCGTATTATGGCTTTTTCTGTTCGGGTATATTATCATCGGTTCGATTGATTTTGGGGCAGGTTTTTTTAATGCCTATGGAACATTGACAGGGAAACAACATATTTTGACGAAGATCATCCAACGTTATTTATCCCCAGTTTGGGAAGTGACGAATGTGTTTTTAGTTTTTTTCTTTGTAGGGATTGTTGGATTTTTTCCGAAAACGGCTTACTATTACGGAACCACATTGTTAGTACCTGTTAGCATTGCGATTATTTTACTAGCGATTCGGGGATCATATTATGCATTTACGACTTATGGTGGTCTTAAGCATAAAAGATACACTTATTTTTACGGACTTACAGGGCTGTTTATTCCAGCCTCCCTTTCCATTGTTTTAACGATCTCTGAGGGGGGATTTGTCATGATAGAAAATGCTGAACTTTCACTTGATTATTGGGCCTTGTTTACGAGTCCGCTAACATGGAGCATTGTGGTATTAAGTTTGGCCGCTGTTTTATACATATCTGCTGTATTTTTAACTTGGTACGCAGATCAAGCAAAAGATCGCCCAGCAACAGAGTTATTAAGGAAGTATTCACTTTTTTGGGCGGGGCCATTAATCATAACGGCGGCTGGGATTATCTTTGAATTGAAAAGACATAATCCTGAGCATTATGAACGCTTATTGGACATTTGGTGGTTATTCGGTTTGACCGTCGTATTATTTATTGGGACAGTTTATTTTGTCTGGAAAAAGAAATCCTATACAATCGCCTTTTCCTTATTAGTCGCCCAATTTTTTCTCGCTTTTTTTGGTTATGGATTTTCGCATTATCCTTATTTAATGTATCCATACCTTACGATTTATGACGGGTTCACCAATACAGCCATGGCTATTTCATTAATTATTGCTTTCATTGCTGGACTGATGTTACTGATTCCGTCCATCTATCTACTGATCAAATTATTCTTTAATAAAGAATACGTACAGGGGAAAAGGAATGACCATGCATAAGAAAGGTGAGGAAAGATGAATGATTTTCTTATTTTTTACGCACCGATCATTGTGGTAATTTTAGCCGTCATTTTCGCTTTTTGGTGGGCTGCCAAAAAGCATCCAGATTATTAACGAAAAGCTAGGGTTTTTAATCCTAGCTTTTTTGCATTTAGGTCATAACCAGGCGCCGATTCTGAAACTATAAAATTGAGCACTGTGGGTAAAAGGAAATAATCGATAATATTAGGATTATGGCCGGTGGGGAAGATTGCCCATTAAGTGAGAAGAATAGGAATTATCAATGTACAAAATGAGGGGAGAAAAGTTATGATAATAGTACATAATAGTTGCCTTGATTTGCTAACAAAAAATTACGAGCCATCTATACCCATCTCTAGTTATGGCCGTTGATTATATTGAAGAAAATAATATTATAGGAAGTGTTTTCACTAGTGAGAAGAGAAACAAGTGGTTGAGTCATCGCATTGGAGGGGTTCATTTGGAAAAAATGAAAAAAGGATATAATACGTTTTTGCAATTATTACCGAAAGCATTGCAAGTATTACTGAATTTGTCGCTCGTCTTTCTAGCGATTAGTCTATCATTTCTGCTTCTGAAAGAAGTATTCGTTTTTAGCCATATATTCTTAGATAACGAAACCGTGAATCATCAGTTTTATTTAGAAAGAATCCTTATTTTCTTTTTATATTTTGAGTTTATTGCGATGATCGTAAAGTATTTTAAAGAGGAGTACCATTTTCCTCTACGCTATTTCTTATATATTGGAATTACCGCAATGGTGCGGCTAATTATTGTTGAACATGATGACGCAATCAATACGATGTTCAACTCAATGGTTATATTAATTTTGATCATCGGGTATTTCATAATGAATCTAACGCCCCGCGATCGGCCTGAAAGTAGATGGTTTTTTAGAAAACAATAAGATCTTTTTTAGGCGAACGGGATAAAGATTCCTTGCTTGCTTAGAAAATTACAAAGTTGTAAGCCTCTTACATCGCCTTCTTAGTGGAACCGTCACCTGCTTTTTTTAAAAATAAATAATTTTGAAAATATACTTTAAAAGTAGATTTAGCTAGAACTTTACGATCAAGCTAAATGGATGAATATTGCCCTTTAGATGCACAAATAATATGGGAGAACATAGTTAAATAGCCATTTTTTAATCCACTAGAACATTTTATTATAAAAGAATGAAATTCTTTTATAATAAAATCCGAACTTAGGTAGACAAATCCTTCATTATTCTATAAATTAGAATTGGGTAATATAGCTAGTGTAAAGGAGAATAGTTATGGCAGAAACAACCACACAAACAAAAACTGAAGTAATCGAAGCCTCCTCTAGTCAAGAACAATTGGATGTACTTGATCATCTTTTGAAACCAGAGGTTCAAGAATCATTAACTGTTTTAGTAGAGCAACTTCCAAAGTTGACTGAGCTTGTAAGTATTTTAACTAAGACTTATGACCTTGCTCAATCCGTCGCTACTGATGAAATTTTAAAGAATGATACTGTAGGTGCGATTCAAGAAATTGTAGAACCTGTCAAAGGATCGGTAAAAAATATTGCAAGAACGGCAATTGAAGCTAAAGACCGTGCAGAGGAAAGTAATGAAGTAATCGGTCTCTTTAGTTTGTTAAAAATGATCAAAGATCCTCAGGCACAGAAACTGTTCCGTTTCTTGAGCGCTTATCTTCAAATCGCTGGAGAAGGAAATCAACAGAAATAATTCTTTTTAAACTTAATTGTAAGGACGGGGATATTTAATGTCAAAACATATTGTCATCTTAGGTGCAGGTTATGGCGGACTATTATCTGCTTTAACTGTTCGTAAATATTTAAGCAAGGATGAGGCACAAGTCACTGTTGTCAATCAGTTCCCTACACATCAAATCATTACAGAATTGCATCGCTTAGCAGGGGGGACAATTTCTGAACAAGCTGTATCAATGCCTTTAGAAAAACTTTTCAGAGGAAAAGATGTAGATCTAAAGATTGCAAAAGTAGAATCTTTTTCTGTCGATAAAAAGCAAATTAAAATTTCTGATGGTTCTACATTAACGTATGATGCCTTAGTAGTTGGATTAGGAAGTAAAACAGCATACTTTGGTATTCCAGGACTTGAAGAAAATAGTATGGTCTTAAAATCAGTAAATGATGCCAACAAAATTTATAATCATATCGAAGATCGTATTCGTGAATACTCTAAAACAAAAAATGAAGCAGATGCAACTATTTTAATCGGCGGTGGTGGATTAACTGGCGTTGAGCTAGTTGGTGAAATCATTGATAATATGCCAAAAGTTGCAAAAGGATACGGGGTAGATCCAAAAGAATTGAAAATTAAGTTAGTAGAAGCTGGTCCGAAAATCCTTCCAGTCCTGCCTGACCATCTGATTGAACGAGCTCAACAAAGCTTAGAAGCTCGTGGTGTTGAATTCTTAACAAGTCTTCCTGTAACGAATGTAAACGGTAACGAGATTGACTTAAAAGATGGTACAAAAATTGTAGCGAATACATTCGTTTGGACAGGTGGAGTGCAAGGTATTCCACTAGTTGGCGAATCTGGTCTTGCCGTTGATCGTGGCCGTGCTACTGTAAACGAATATTTACAATCCACTTCACATGAAGATGTATTTGTGGTAGGTGACGCTGCGGTTGCATTCCCTCCTGAAGGTGGACGCCCATATGCACCAACTGCCCAAAATGCATGGCAAATGGGTGAGCTTGTCGGATACAATTTATTCGCTTATTTAGAAGGGAAAGCAATGGACAAGTTTGCACCAGTGAATTCCGGTACACTTGCTAGCCTTGGCCGTAAAGATGCTGTTGCAACAGTTGGAGCCAATGCGATTTCCCTTAAAGGAGTACCAGCATCCTTAATGAAAGAAGCAAGTAATATTCGTTATCTTTCACATATTAAAGCATTGTTCGCACTAGCTTATTAATAAACAAATAATTGAACCCTAACAAAAAATCTAATGATGATTTGTTAGGGCTTTTATGTTTACGCTTGTCATTGATGGGTAGGATAGAAAAGCGAACGCCTTCAGTATGGTTTATTATATTTTTCTCGTGATTGTGATTGTCGCCGGTTTCAACCTGAATCTCAACATCCAGTCATATGGTGCATTACATGTCACACTAAATAAAAAAGTCTACACCTCATTTCGTTGTAGACTTTTCAATTTTTTAAGAAGCGAAAAAAATTTAGAACTGTGGATCCCCCTTTAAAGAAGTTGTCTAGGTCTGCATCAAAGGCCGATGCGCAAGTCGTTTGCTCATTTGTCCATGTCAGCTCAAGTGTCTATCGGCTAGGCGTACTTGTTTAGAAAATCAACTTGAAGCGATATGTGTTTGGATAGACTTTAAAATCTCTTCTAAGGGAGTAACAATTCCTTTATCGTCCTTATACATGACATGCTTTGGTTGGAAATGTACTGGTGAATCTAAACCTGCAGCAGCTGTGATTCTATATAAACCTTTTCGAAGGGTCACGAGATAATTAACAACCCGGTATTTTTTTTCTTCAATAACTAGAGCTTTTTGTAAATCTGGGTCTGTTGTGGCCACTCCAACAGGGCAAGCGTTTGAATGACATTTCAATGTTTGTATACAGCCTACCGTAATCATAAATCCACGAGCAATATTGACTAAGTCGGCACCCATAGCTAAAGCAATGGCAATGCGATCGGGGGTAAATAACTTCCCGGAGGCAATGATTTTTACCCGATCACGTACCCCATATTTCTCAAGGGTTGAGACGACTATTGGGAGAGCGGATTTAATAGGAAGACCTACACTATCCGTTAATTCTTGATAGGATGCCCCCGTACCACCTTCACCACCATCAACTGTAATAAAGTCAGGTCCTTTCCCAGTTGCTTTCATATATTTTGCCAATTCCTCGACGCTATCATTTCCACCAACGACAATCTTCATTCCAACTGGTATTCCGGTGTGATTACGAATTTTTTCAATGAAATCGCACATGGAAGGAATATTACTAAATTGACGAAAACGGTTGGGACTGTCGATCGATTTGTACGCTTCTACTTTCCGAATCTCAGCGATTTCTGGATTCACCTTTTCTGCATCGATATGTCCTCCACGGGTTTTAGCCCCTTGTGCAAGCTTGATTTCGAAAGCCTTTATTTGTGGAATTTCACTTTTTCTCTTTAATTCATCCCAATCCATTTCCCCATTTTCATCGCGCACTCCAAACATTGCTGGACCGATCTGCATGATGATATCTACTCCACCTTCTAAATGATAGGAAGATAGTCCCCCTTCGCCCGTATTCATCCATGTTCCTTTCGCAAGCCCTAAACCTTTCGATAATGCGGTAATGGCGTTTTTTCCTAATGCCCCATAGCTCATAGCAGACATTCCGATTAATCCTTTTAGAACGAAAGGGTATTTTGTGTTAGGGCCGATCACAACAGCATCATCATCATGTAATAAATAGGCAGAGGTATGTTCTTCCTCCCATTTTTCTTCCCTTTGTGTAAATAATGGGTCTTTAATTAATATATATCTTTTTGTCGAAATATTTTCGTTTTGATCCATTTTTATCTCTTCTGATAACTTTGGAAACATATCATTTCGAACAAAGAAACCTTCCTCTTCAAAATCACGCTTAGAACCAAAGCCAACGACATCGCGGACATATTTAGCGCTTTTTACAATATGTTCATAATCATCCCTTGAAAAGGGCTTTCCTTCTGTATCACTGTTAAACCAATACTGTCTCATTTCAGGACCAATTTTTTCAAAAAAATAACGAAATCTCCCAAGAACAGGAAAGTTCCTCAAGATCGCATGTCGATATTGATTGCGGTCAAATATAAATAAGTAGATCACCAAAACAGCAATAACGATAAGTAAAACGGCAACAAACACAAATCCAATAATGATGAATAAATTGGCTATTTCCATCCAATCCCCCTCCAAAACAGGTTAAGATCGTTTTATTATATTATTCGAAGGAAGCAGATTTATACAAATCCCTCTACTTTTACATATTTTTATTGATTAAAGAAATGATAGGAGGAGAGATACCGATTTTTTAACAAAGGAGGGTACAATTTGAAAGCCTCAGATTTATTTGTAAAATGCTTGGAAAACGAAGGGGTTGAATATATTTTTGGGATTCCTGGTGAGGAAAATACGGATTTTATCGATTCATTAATCAATTCCAATATTGAATTTATTGTGGTTCATCATGAGCAAGCAGCGGCCTTTATGGCAGATGTTTACGGAAGGCTAACAAGAAAGCCCGGTGTTTGTTTAGCAACTCTTGGGCCAGGTGCTACCAATTTATTAACAGGTATTGGAGATGCTTATTTAGATCATTCCCCAGTGGTGGCGATCACTGGACAAGCGGGTCTAGAAAGAATTCATAAAGAATCTCATCAATATGTTGATATCATCGGGATTTTTGAAGAGGTAACAAAATGGAGCCAACAAATTCGTGTTCCTCATACGATCCCAGAAATTATCCGTAAAGCCTTTAAAAAAGCAAGAATGGAAAAAACAGGTTCAGTCCATATTGAACTCCCAGAAGATATTGCCATGATGGAAACAGAAGGAAAACCATTGCCAATTCAATCATTACCAATTTCCAAGCCGTCCGACCGTGAAATAGAAAAAGCGGCAGCAGCCATTAATAAAGCAAAAAGGCCGCTTATTTTAGTAGGAAATGGTGTTATTCGAGATGAAGGAGCCGAAAGTTTAAGGAGGTTTGCTGAAGAGAAAAATATTCCCGTCGTCAATACCTTTATGTCCAAAGGAATATTACCATCTGATCATCCATTAACATTATATACAGTTGGCATGCAAGCGAAAGATTATGTGTTATGCGGATTTGACCTTGCCGATTTAGTTATCACGGTTGGATATGATTTTGTGGAATATTTACCAAAATATTGGAATGATGAGGCGATGAATTCTATTATTCACATCGATAGTTTACCAGCCGAAGTGGATGCGTATTATCCTGTCCATACTGAATTAGTCGGAAATGTTAAGGAATCGATCGAGGCTTTAACTCCTCATGTAGAGAAAAAAGAGATATGGCCAGAAATGGCACGATTGAAATCCCAACTAGATGAAAAGCTTTTCGCCAGCCATGAGGAATCCCATAGTCCCGTAATTCCTCAAAGAATTTTGTCAGATTTAAAAAAGGCTGAGAAGGGGGAAGCCATTATTATCTCCGATGTTGGTGCACATAAACTATGGGTGGCTCGTATGTATCAACCCGAGAAGCCGAATCATACGATTATTTCCAATGGATTTGCAACAATGGGGATTGCTGTTCCGGGGGCGATTTCTGCGAAACTCGCTTATCCGGATAAGCCTGTCATTGCAGTAACTGGGGATGGTGGATTCTTAATGAATGGTGTAGAGATTGCAACCGCAAAACGTTTAGGATTAGCCTTTGTGATTTTGATATTTAATGATTCAAAATACGGATTGATCGAATGGAAACAATTGAATAAATTTAATCGAACAAATGCCATCTCCTTTACAGATCCAAATTTTACTGAATTTGCTAAAAGCTTCGGCGTTCAAGGAATAAAAGTAACCCATTCAGACCAACTTTTACCGGCATTAGAAAAGGCCATAAGCAGTAATGAAATTGTGATTGTGGATGTGGATGTTGATTATTCTGAAAATGTGAAGCTATCCAAAACACTAGGCGAATATATATGTAGATTATAACGTGAACGGGAGGAAATAGGGATGACAAAAAAATGGCCATTATGGATTAGTGGCAAATGGAGAGAGGCAAAAACATATGAACCTTTATATAACCCTCATACAAATGAAGAAATTGCTCAAATAGGTCAGGCTGAACCTGGGGATGCGGTTGAGGCAATTGTTGAAGCCAATGCTGCTTTTCAAAAGTTCAGATCTTATCCAGCTCATGCGCGGGCAAAAATATTAGCAAAAGTTGCAACCATTATGGAAGAGCGTAGTGAAGAATGTGCTCAATTAATTGCCAGAGAAGCAGCAAAATCTATTCGAAATGCACGCGAAGAAATGAGCCGAACGATTCAGACCTATCGCTTTGCTGCTGAAGCGGCGAAGAGTAATTTTGGTGAACAAATTCCAATGGATGCATCAGAAGGTGGGGAAAATAGGTTTGGATTTACGATCCGTACCCCTATTGGAGTTGTTACAGCAATTACTCCGTTTAATTTCCCGTTTAATTTAGTGGCACATAAAGTAGGTCCTGCTATTGCTGCTGGAAATTCCATCGTGTTAAAACCAGCTGAACAAACCCCATTAAGTTCATTAATTCTTGCTGAAATGTTCCAAGAAGCAGGTCTTCCAGAAGGAGTGCTCAATATTATTCCAGGAAAAGGAGATGTTTTGAGTGAAGCTTTGACTACTCATCCTCATGTGAAGAAGGTGACTTTTACTGGAAGTGTGGAAGTGGGGCATATAATACAGCAACAAGCGGGATTCCGTAAATTAACATTGGAATTAGGGTCTAATTCCCCTTTTATCATTGATGAAGGGGTAGATATTGACCATATTATTGAAAGAAGTGTATTAGGGGCATTTTCTTATAATGGCCAAGTATGTATCTCGATTCAAAGAATTTATGTACATCAGTCCATCTACACTCGGTTTTTAGAGCGTTTTGTTAGCCGGACTAAACAACTCGTAATGGGTTCTCCTTTTGATGAAGATACGAATATTACAGCCGTTATTTCCAAAAAATCATTAGAAAGAATCCAAAGCTGGGTCGATGAAGCTATAAAAGAAGGGGCTCATATTGAATGTGGCGGGAAAGCGAAGGGGAATGTATACACCCCAACAGTTTTAACAAATGTAAATCGCAATTCCAAAGTCTTTCGTTTCGAAATATTTGGCCCAGTTGTTTGTGTTTTTCCATTTGACACCCTCGATGAAGCGATCAAGGATGCCAATGATTCGCGCTATGGCCTAAATTCAGGGATTATGACACCAAGCATTGATCGAGCCTTTTATGCTGCGAATCGACTTGAAACCGGTGGCGTGATTATCAATGATATCCCTACATATCGAATTGATAATATGCCTTATGGAGGATGGAAAGATAGTGGCGTTGGAAGAGAAGGGATTATCTATGCTATGAGAGAAATGATGGAGGAAAAATTTATTAGTTTTAAAACAAATTAAGGTTAAGGAGACGGAGGAACAGGTTCCTTGTCCCATGATCAAGTGAAACATCCATTAGTTCCCGACCCCTAGTTAGTTCTTGAAAACATTGCTCTTCAATCCTTAAAGGTCATGAAGCTTAGGAATCGGGGATTGCTAGGGGTGATAAAAATAAAGTTTCAACCATATAAAATGATTGCAAGTACGATTTATTCAAAACTTATTGATGACAAGCTATGAAATTGCACATCATAATGAGTTTCCATTTTTGTTCTTAATTTCCTAGGAAGTTTTCAGTGTAATAAGGTTTGGATTCTGAATCGAAGGCTACCCCCACTCCTAGCGAGTTAAATGATGTATTTAAGATGTTCTTCCTGTGACCAAGTGAATTCATCAATCCTTCGTGAGCAAAGATACTACTTACTTGACCCGCTGCTAAATTTTCCCCGGCTGCCCTGAATGAAATATTGTCTTCCTTCATTCGATCAAATGGCGACATCCCTTCAAGGTTTGTATGAGAGAAATAATGATTTTGGGCCATATCTGAACTATGACCTCGGGCTGTTAATTTCACATGGTCATCCCAAGTAAGGACAGAAAGACCATGTTTGACTCTTGCCGCATTTGTTAAGTCAAATAATTGGTATTCAAACCCTTCTTTCAATTCCTTACTGGCTTCTCCAAAAAACTCCTTTTTTTGCCGTTCTAACTGAGTGCTAACAATTTGTACGGCTGTAACGGTGTTATTTTGATGTTTATCGTAAAAAACAGTCACATAATTATTGTCAACTTGAAATAAATGATACTCCCCCTTGTTTTCTATTTGATATAATACAAGCCCTTTTTGAATATTTTTAATGGGCTTACCAAGTTTTTGAAGGACAGATTCCTTTGGATCCTTCATTTTCACTCCAAGTTTTGACAAAATTAAATCTTGATTTGTATACAAGCCGGCTACTTTGTCATTTTGGTCGTATGCTACCATGAAAAAGTTTTGGTAGTTTTGATGATAGGCATACCAATTTACCCCATATTCATTAACAGAAGAGCGTTTTGCTGGGCCTACTTGTTTTTCGACTTCCTCCTTTGAGTCTCCCATTTCAATATTATGAATAGAAAAAGTATGTTCTGAGGGTGTATTCAGATTTGGTTTATCGATCTTTTGTTTTGTTTGCAGATCTTGAGAAGTGGACGGATCAATTTTTTCCGCGAGATAGTGAAGACCGTCTTCTACTTTTTGAATAGCAAAGTCAACTTCAGGTCGCTCTTTTATTGATTGGATATAGGAATCGATTTGATGAAATAGCGATGGATTATTAGCATTTTCTTCATCGACTTGATAAATATACAACAGGATTAAAAGAATAACGAAAAGCGGAACAAAACTTTTGAATAATCTCAATTCAACTCACTCCCATCTATAAAAAATAAGCATAGTATTCATTCGCAATTCACTCTTAATCATACAACTTGTTAGGCATCATTACACTTCCTGTTTTTTTGCATTTGTTTTCTACTAAAAATTGCTCATTGAAAGAATAAAAGGGCTTTTCACATGAGTCAAACATCTACCGAAAACGAATGAGTTCTTCATAAAATAAATATAAGGGGAGGAGTATTGGTGTCAGAAGGAGGGGAGAGGGTTGAAATTGAATTCGATAACTGTTGCTTTTGGGTTTGTTGGTAGTTTTTTCAGTTGGATGCTTGGTGGTTGGGATAGTCTTATACAGTATTTATTATTATTCATGATGGCGGATTATGTAACTGGGATGATAAAAGCAGGAATCAACAAAGAAATATGCAATAAAATTGGTTTTGTTGGGTTGGCCAAAAAAGTAGGGATTTTGACGATTGTAGCTGTTGCACATGGTTTGGATCAACTTTTTGCAACGGCGGAAGCGAATCTTTTCAGTTTTAATTTCCCTATTATAAGAACGATTGTGATTTGGGGTTATATCATTAATGAAGTCACTTCCATTCTAGAAAATGTCAAAATGATGGGGGTGCCAGTTCCTAGTATTATTGAAAAAGTATTATCGATCTTAAAGGCTGAAAATAATAAAATAAATAAAAAGTAAATAGTAGGGATGTCCTGAGAATTCGGACATCCACTATTCTTATTTTTTTACAAGCTCTTTAATTAAGGAAATGAGCTCACTTTGTTGCTCTTTCAGTTCTTTTATTTCCTTCTCAACGGTAGCTAATTGTGTTTGTACAGGTTTCATTTCTTCATCTAGTATCCCTTTTAGGCGATCACGCTTTTGTTCATCCATTATTATCCCTCCAAGTGATCTTTTACAATGAAAATTTTAACACTGATAAGTTGGATTCTCAAATGAAAGGCCATTAAGAAACGGTGAATTTGTCAGTAAGAAAGTGGGAAAAAGAAAAAAATGTTTACATATATGTAAACTTAAATTAATATGTGGTTAACATATAAGAAAGGAGAATGGCATTGAAAAAAGGAAGAGTTTATTCTCTTGTTGAATTAAGTTTACTTGCTGCTCTAATTTCTGTCACTGGTTTTATTAAGATTCCTACTGGTTTCCCAGGGTCTGAATTCCAGTTATCAGCACCAGTAGCAGTGGCCATTACAGCTGTTTTTGGATTTAAACGGTATATCATTGCCGGAGTAATATCTAGTTTGTTGATGTTTTCGATGGGGATTCACAACATACTGAATATTGAAGTGGCATTTGTCTTCAGATTGGTTGCAGGGGGTCTCGTTGCCCTATTGGGTACAGCTACTCTTGTATTACTTTTTGCTGGACCATTGGGTACAATGGCAGCTAGATACATATTATCCCTAACTCTAGGGGTTCCATTTCTTTCATTAGTGATTCCTGCCATTCCAGGAATGATTTATACGGCGGTTGCGGTGATTCCGCTTGTGAAAATGTTTCAATATGTGAGAAGAACTGGGGGTATATCTGTTGGAAAATCTATTTAGTGTTCGTATGAGAGCAGCAAAGGAAAATGATGGGGATGAACGAGGCATCCATATTTCAGGAGGAGAAGGTTTACGGTTGTATCATCAAATTCAAGAGTTGGCTGAAGAGCTATTACAAAAGGCACTAACTCATGAACGAGGAAAGCCAGATACGATTCACCTTTCAATTGAAAAAGTGAAAGAAAATCCTGTTTTTGTCCCACCCATCTCTATAAAAAATCATGAAGCAAACACAGTAGAGGGAGGTCGAGAAGTCGCCTGTCAACTTTTACGAAATATAGGGATTTCTGAAAATAGTATTCAATCTGCCTTACAACATATGAAGAAGCCAAAGTCCATTCGTGGTGCGGCTTTAATAGATGAGGTGTCAGGGCTTCGTCTCGATCAGCGCGGGGATAAAGGAGTACGTGTTTCTAGAATGGATTGGGATGTTGAAAGTTTACGATTTATGCAGAAAAGTGATTCCAGTCTAGTACATCAACGGGCTATTGAGGCATCAGCTTTAGCCAATAAAGTAGCATTTTATCCTGAAGTTGTAGCGGAACTATGTTGGTCAGATGATCCTGGATATACGACAGGGTATGTAACGGGTCAAGGAATATATCATCGTATCCCTTGTCTAAAGGAATCAGGAAACGCATCGGGTGGAAGGGTATTCTTTATCCGACATGATGTGCAAAATATAGAAGATTTAATACATCGCTTGGAAAGACAACCTGTTTTAATTGGTTGGGAGAAAAAGGCCTTTGAAACGATGAACAAAAGAGTAGAGGTGTGAAAGATGGATGAAGTCTATGAAACTTTTTTTGCGAACGAATTAAAACGGATCGAAAAAAATCAACAAACACGAGTATTGCGTACATTTCATGGACCAAATAAAGCATATGCAAATATTGAAGGAAAAGAGAGCCTATTATTTTCATCAAATCACTATTTAGGGTTAGGAACGGATAAAGATGTCCAAAAGGGGGCAATTGATGCAATCGAACAGTATGGTGCCGGATCAGGGGGATCAAGGTTGACGACTGGAAATAGTCTTCTTCATCAACAATTGGAAGAGGCTATTGCTAAATTTAAAGGGACTGAAAATGCATTATTATTTAGCAGTGGATTTTTAGCTAATGTCGGGGTGATCTCTTCCATAATGGGGAAGGGGGATATCATATTTAGTGATGAATATAATCATGCGAGTATAATTGATGGTTGTCGATTAAGTAAAGCGAGAACCGTTATTTATAAACATTGTGATCTACAGTCTCTTGAAACAGCTTTACAAACTGAGAAAACAGATGGAAAAAAACTGATTGTGACAGATGGTGTTTTTAGTATGGATGGCGATGTCGCACCATTAAGAGAGATCCAACTCATCGCGCGAAAATATGGTGCATTATTAATGGTGGATGATGCCCATGGCACCGGGGTAATCGGCAACCATGGGAAGGGATCTGCCAATTATTTCGGTGTGGAAAATATTGATATCACAGTGGGAACATTAAGCAAAGCAATTGGAGCTGAAGGCGGTTTCGTTGCTGGCTCTAACTTGCTTATTCACTATTTAAAAAACCGTGCACGGACATTTATTTTTCAAACATCCCTATCTCCTGGAGTTGTAGGAGCGGCACTTGCAGCGATCCAAAAGATAGAAAGCACACCTCAGATCGTTGAAAAGCTCCAATGGAATTCTGCTTATATGAGAAGAAGATTAAGGGAAGAAGGGTTTCATGTATTAGAAGGAGTCACCGCCATTATTCCATTAATCATAGGGAAAGCGGAGGAAGCACTCCAATTTTCTAAACTACTAGAAGAAGAAGGAGTGTTTGCCCCAGCGATTCGTCCCCCAACTGTACCAGAAGGAACGAGTAGAATTCGAATTACCGTGATGGCTACACATACAAAGGAACAAATAGAGCAGGTCGTTCAAATTTTTGTCCAGGCCGCTAAAAAAATGAAGCTATATCGTACAATACCAAGATGATGAGAGGATAATCAGGAAAGCGATCATTCAATTTTCTTTAATTGAAATGATCGCCTTTTTTTGACAAAATGAATGATGGAACAGAATAGGTATAGGATAATTAAAAAGGTTTTTTTTTAATAAAACAGAAGGAGAAATGAATGACGAAATTAAATGATATTTATCTAGTCGCGGTTGATCAAACAAAAATGAAAATCATTCAGGATATTGATCGCTATTTAGGGAATAAAAAAACAATGCCCACGTTGGAAGAATATATAGAGGAACGCCGTCAATTTATTGAACAAATCTGGTTCAATGTATGGATAAATAAAGCTTCGAATGTCCCGAGAAAGGAAAAAAAGAGGTATTTACATGACTGTGGCTATGAGGTCGAAGAAGTTGATCGTCAGTTGCTCAATCGATTGTTTCGAAATGAAATTCGAATCTTTCAACCCTTTAATGGAGTAAAATGGGTAGATGACCGTTTTAAAAATAATCAAGCGAAATGGGAAAAACGCTATACAAATGCAAGAGATCTCTTCCTAAAAAGGGAAGAAGAAAAAAGACAGGAGGAAAAAAGGAATGAAGCACAGGCTGCTATAAGCCATGCTGCAGAAAAAATTAGTGAGGAATTGGAAGAGCTTTTTTATTTATTTGTTCGCCAACAAGTCGGAAAACGATTAGTGGATGATTTTGCGAATCAATGTCGTTATCAACTCATTGAACCGATGATGCAGGAGGAGACATTAAATAAACTAGGTCCATTTGATGTAATGGATTATCGATTATTGAAAAATTTTTTAGAAGAGTTGACGGGGAATGTTCGACAGACTTTCTACCGGGGGAGAGTCTATTTTGATTACGAACATTATTATGATCGCTATGAAGGCCTTGTGGAATATTCATTATTCAATTTTGTACCAGAAGTAATTGTAAGTCAGTTGGAAAATATAAGCAAGGATTATGAAGAAAATATAGGTGAGAAACTTTCTGTATCCATCGTGGAGGAATGGATGGCAGATACGATTATGGGATTGGTTGAAGATTTCTTCTTTGATTTACAAGAAGAATATTTGTCGGATTTACTAGAAGTCGGGGAAATTCCCTTTAATGAAGAAATCCATCGTGATTTATATAAAAAACATGTGATCGATCGAGAACGAAGAAGAGTGAAAGAATTAGCAGAATTAGAGCGAAAAAAAGAAGAAGAAGCGAAAATTATCGAAGATGTTTTCAGCCGAGAATATAATTTACATCTTGTTCAACCAACCCAATATGTTCTTCATATTGGGGAAACGAACACAGGTAAGACATATCATGCGTTAGAAAAGATGAAAGAGGCGAAAAGTGGATTATACCTTGCCCCCCTACGTTTATTAGCCTTGGAAGTATATGATAAATTAAATGAAGATGGCATTGCTTGTTCCTTAAAAACAGGTGAAGAGGAAAAAGTAGTCCAAGGGGCTCATCATATTTCTTGTACGGTTGAAATGTTTCATGAAAAAGATTTTTACGATGTAGTAGTCATTGATGAGGCTCAAATGATCGCAGATAAGGATCGTGGTTTTTCTTGGTTCAAAGCAATTACAAAGGCGAATGCTAAGGAAGTTCATATTATTGGAAGCCGAAATGTAAAAGATATGATGCTTCAATTATTAGGTGACTCTACCATTGACATCATTGAATATGAGCGAGAGTTTCCCCTTGAAGTAGAAGAAAAGGAATTCCAGCTTCATCATACTAAAAAAGGGGATGCATTAGTTTGCTTTTCTCGTAAGAAAGTGCTAGAAACTGCATCAAGACTTCAGAGTAAACGGTATAAGGTTAGTATGATTTACGGAAGTATGCCGCCTGAAACAAGAAAAAAACAGATGCAGAGGTTTATAAATGGTGAGACGACGGTTATTGTTTCAACAGATGCGATTGGAATGGGGCTAAACCTACCCATTAGAAGAATTGTCTTTTTAGAAAATGAAAAATTTGATGGAACAAAAAGAAGAAGATTAACCTCCCAAGAAGTAAAACAAATTGCTGGTCGAGCGGGGAGAAAAGGGATTTATAATATAGGAAGGGTTGCGTTTACAAGCCAAATCAAAGTGATGAAGCAATTATTATCACAACAAGATGAACCCGTCCATACCTTTACCATTGCACCAACAAATGAAGTTTTAAATCGCTTTCAGAAATATCGCCATCATTTAGGTGCTTTTTTTGAACTATGGGAGACATTTCAAAATCCAAAAGGGACAAAGAAAGCAACTCTTGACCAAGAACAAGAGCTGTATGAATTCGTTCGTGATACAGAAATTGAAGCGAAGTTATCGATGATGGATTTATATGGATTTCTACATTTACCGTTTTCGACACGAGACCAAGGGTTGTCAAATCAATGGTTAGAAACGATAAAAGCAATTGTATCTGAAACAGAGCTACCAGAACCTTCGATCAAAACCGCCACACTAAGCGAACTAGAGCTTTCATATAAAGCAATAGGACTTCATCTCTTATTCCTTTATCGGTTAGACAGGCGGACAGAAGCCATCTATTGGGAAAGAATAAGGGATGAAATTAGTGAAAGGGCAAATGAATCGTTAAAAAATGAAATTAAAAACTATAAAAAAACATGCAGGCATTGTGGAAAACAGCTTTCAATAAACTTTCCTTATGCTATATGTAATGACTGTCATTCCATCCGATACCAAAGATGGTAAGAGGCTTGTCACGTAGGTGTGGTTTGCACTTTCTGATAGGGACAGCTTTTTTATTAAACGATAAAATTTAGAACGGTGGATCCCTCTTTAAAAATATTGTCCAAGTCCAACTTTAGCGCTGATGAGCATAATTCTGAATAAAAATGGTTAAGAAGATGGGATAAATGTTAGTATTTACAGCATATTTCTGGGTGATTTCATACTTTTTTCACAAATTTAGTGTACGCTATTAACCTGACACTTTTAAATGGAAAGGAACTGACTAGATGAAAAAAATCATGTACGGACTTATGGGATTATGTTTTTTATTAGGACTTACTGCATATAGTGATTCAAATAAGGAAGTAAATAATGCAAGTAAGGAAAAGAATTCTCCTACACCATTAAATGTAAATATCGTAATACCTAAAGACATTCAACCAAATCAAAAAGTAAAACTAACAGCAGAGGTCACACAAGGAAAAGAAGTAGTAGACGATGCGGATCAAGTTGAATTCGAAATTTGGGAGAAAGGCCAAGAAGACCATGAGATGGTTAAAGGAAAACATGAGGGAAAAGGAATTTATAGTGTAGAACATATTTTTTCGAAAGACGGGACTTATAATGTTGTGTCACATGTAACAGCAAGGGATCTACATAAGATGCCGAAGAAGGAGATCATCATTGGCCAATCTGAGGAAGAGCATCATGATTATCATGCTGAAAACGGAGAACATCAACATAATCAGAATCTACTTATTCATTTTATGACTTCTGATGATAAGATAAAAGTGAAGGAAGAAGCCACTCTAATGGCACATATTGTTCAAAATGAGTTGCCTTTTAAAGAGGGGAAAGTTCGCTTTGAAATCTCATCAGATATGATGAAGTCACATCAATTTGTCGAAGCAAAAGAAGCAAAAGATGGAGAATACACTGCAAAATATTCATTTGAAAAGCCTGGACGATATGAAGTAAAAGTCCATATCGAAAAGGACGAATTACATGATCATCAAGTAAATGAAGTAAACGTGAAATAAGCCATTTATTAAGGAATTAAAATAAATGATTTTCAAAAGATTAAATTGTAGACATCCTTTTTATTTACCGTAATGGGAAAAAAAGGGGTGTTTTTTTATGCTTTAAATAGAATAGCTGTCGATTGTTCGACAGCTGTAACAGAAAGAAAGTGATCTAAACTTAATATTTTTCCTCATTCATCATTTTTAAAGCCCACATATTGCCATTTTTCCAATATCTTTTATGTGTATTAAAGTAAGTCGGTCTTCTACGTCGGGATCTACAAGAACTACATGAGCAGCGGGATCTGCGAGAATCGCGAGTGCGTCGGGATCTACGAGTATCGCGAGTGCGACGAGATCTGCGGGTGTCGCGAGTACAACGAGATCTACGAGTATTGCGAGAGCGTCGAGATCTGCGAGAATCGCGAGTACAACGGGATCTACGAGTATTGCGAGAGCGTCGAGATCTGCGAGAATCGCGAGTACAACGAGATCTGCGAGTGTCGCGAGAGCGTCGGGATCTGCGAGTATCACGAGAACAACGAGATCTGCGAGAATCGCGAGTGCGACGAGATCTGCGGGTGTCGCGAGTACAACGGGATCTGCGGGTATCGCGAGTGCGACGAGATCTGCGAGAATCGCGAGTACAACGAGATCTGCGAGTGTCGCGAGAGCGTCGGGATCTGCGAGTATCGCGAGAACAACGAGATCTGCGAGAATCGCGAGTGCGACGAGATCTGCGGGTGTCGCGAGTACAACGGGATCTGCGGGTATCGCGAGTGCGACGAGA
>NZ_JAUSUC010000032.1 GCF_030813365.1 Oikeobacillus pervagus | reverse complement strand
TACCCCTTCCAATCAAATTAAATCATATTACTATAATCCGAAATAGGCATTAAACATTGTAATTATCATTTTACACAATATTAAGGACTTGACTATTTCCCATTGGTATATGCGTATTTCCTGAGTAGATTTGAACATGTTCTTTGAGGATATGCATATTTCCCATTTTATTTGACTATTTCCTGGGGTTATTTGCACTACTTACCTAGTTTTATGAACATCTTCCTTAAACTTATGTATTTGTGTGAAATTGGCACAAACCTAAACTGCCTGTCCTCTTGACAGGCAGTTTTAAAATTTCCCCGAACGGAAAATGGCGATGAGGAGGCCAAGAAACATCAGAGTAGCGATTACAGAGCCAATTTCGATAATAGGTATTTTCCAGAGAAGCATTGTCTTATTACTAATAGATGAACCGACAATTAATCCAACCATTATGATGCTAAAGGCGAGTAAAATAATACTAAAAGATAACCGGTTGCTAATTTTGTCTAATCGTTCTAACAATATATGTAGTTCTGATACTGAAATTTTTAGTTGTAATTTTCCTTTTTGAATTGTTGAGGTTAATTCTCTAACTGTCTTTGGAAATGACGCAAGTAGGTCTGTATATTCTTTGATTTGATGGATCGAAGTTTCTAACATCTTCTTAGGATGATAGCGATCTCGTATTAATTTTTCAGCAAAAGGTTCAGCGATTTTCATCATATTACATTCCGGATCCAAGAAGCTGATAATTCCCTCTAAGGTCATTAACGATTTTGCGAGAATCGTGAATTCAGCAGGAATTTGGATGCGATATTGTAACGCAATCGTAAAAAATTCATTTAATACTTCTCCTAAGTGAAGCTGGCTCAAAGGGAGGTGATAATATTTCTCTCGCATATGATCAATATCAAGTCGCAATAATGAAAGATCGACATCATCAGGGAATAAACCCATTTGTGAAAGGGTATGAATAATTCTTTCACTATCCCCTCGTTTTAAGGAAATAATGAGAGAGATAAATTGATATTTCAATTCAGGAGTTAGGCGGCCCACCATACCGAAATCCATTAGGGCAACTACATTCCCTGGCATGATGAGAACATTTCCTGGATGAGGATCACCGTGAAAGAACCCTTCAATAAATATTTGGTGTAATAAACAGTGAGCAAACCTCTCAGCTATTATTTTCCTGTTAAGCCCTTTTTCTGCTAATTGTTCAATGTGATTGATTTTAATTCCCTCTATGTAATCCATTGTAAGAACCTTTTTTGTAGAAAAATCCCAGTAAATTTTCGGGATATGGATCGTAGAATCTTGGGTGAATTGCTTTGCGATTTTTTCAGCATTTTTCCCCTCATTGCTAAAATCTAATTCTTCTCGTAAAGAGGTAGAAAATTCTTGGATGATATCTTGAAGCTGATAATTCCTAGCCCACTCTAATTGGGAATCCATTAAACGAGCTAAATCCTCAAGTATTTCTAAATCAGTTTCTACAACTGTACGGATATTTGGTCGTTGAATTTTTATTGCGACATTCTCTCCCGTATGAAGGATGGCAAAATGGACTTGTCCAATGGACGCTGAAGCAATAGGCGTTTGATGGAATTTGGCAAAAAGGTTTTCGGTGTCAGCTCCTAATTCTTCCTCAATGATTCGGTTCACCTCTGTAAAAGAAAACGGTGGAACATGATTTTGCAGCTTCTCCAGTTCGAGAATTATATTTTCAGGAAAAAGATCTCTTCTAGTGCTGGCAATTTGCCCTAATTTAATAAAAGTTGTACCTAAATCCTCAAGTAAGATTCGTATTCTCTCCCCAAGGTTTTGTTGGAGAGCATCTGATTTTGCTTCTCTTTTGACTGAAAGAGAGAGGGCTTCGGTTAAACCGAGATCCTTCATTAGATAACCGAAGCCATTACGCAAAAAGCACCGAATAATTTCTTGATAGCGGTGGGCATGTTTCATTCTTTTTCCGATCATTTAATCCCTCCCATTTCCGACTAACAGTTATTCATTCTTCTTCTCCAATTGGGCGACTTTTATTTGTAATTCACGAAATTCATCCATTGTCACAAAGTTCATTTCTTTAAGTGTCTGTTGAACTTTTTCTTTGACAAGATCATCGAGGTCCTTTCTTACTGACTCCCCTTTTTCAATTAAGTTATCAATCATTTCCTTTGACTCACTTTTACTGAGTTCACCTTTTGCAACAAGATCATTCATGACTTTTTCAATCTGTTCTTTACTTGCGACTGCTGCTCCTATACCTAAAGAAATGATTTGATTAAGGACATTTTTCATGATCCATCCCTCCATATTCTTCTTATTATCTATATTTTAAAGGATTTTCATCCAATTTTTCAAAATGAAAAAGAAGAATATGTGTCATTTTGGAAATCATCCAAAAAAACAGGTTCTTTTGTCAACTCAATTGTATCTTCCTATATGATAGCCTTGACTTTTAGTATGATAATGTCTGGAAGGTTTGAAGTTTTATTATCATCTTCTAGGAGATTGTGAAAAAATGAAAAACAATAATACTAGCATAGTAATATCTAATCGAGCATTAAAGGCAAATTGAAGGAAACCGGAATGCAAAATGGGAACCTTCGTTAAAAATAAAGCAGCTAGCATAATCACCATTAATGGAATCGTTGCTCCTCTTGTCCATTTATTCAATAGAATAGAAATGCCGCAAACTATTTCAATAATAGCGATTACATACATAGTGTTCATTGGGCTAGGTAATGGGAGACTTATAAAAACTTGCCCCAGCTCTGGACTTATAAATTTCATCAGCCCTGAAGTAATAAAAACATAGGCAACAATGTAACGGATCCAATTGATTGTGGTCACCCCCTTTGGAAAAGTATATGAATCGAATGGAATAAAAGTATACAAAAATGGGAATTGTCTATCGACTATTTTAAAAAAGGGGAGGGGGTATTTTGAAGAAAATGTCAGTATGGAATATATGCATAGTAAATACATCATTAAAGTTACTAAGTTTGTAACCAGTTTGCCCCTAGATCTTCACAAATCCTTTTTATTATATTGTTATAATCATGGTGAAGCAATATAAGGGAGGGCAAGTTAATGGAAGAGGTAATTCTAGCACGGATACAGTTTGCTTCAACAACACTGTTTCACTTTATTTTTGTTCCCTTGTCAATTGGCTTAGCATTTATTATTGCTATCATGCAAACGATGTATTTAATAAAAAAAGATGAAATGTACAAAAAGATGACCAAGTTTTGGGGAATCTTTTTCCTTATCAACTTCGCGGTCGGGGTTGTGACTGGGATCATCCAAGAATTCCAATTTGGGATGAACTGGTCAAGTTATTCAAGATTTGTGGGGGATGTATTTGGTGCTCCGCTAGCAATTGAAGCTCTATTAGCTTTTTTCGTGGAATCTACATTTATTGGCCTTTGGATTTTTGGTTGGGACAAATTGCCAAAGAAACTTCATTTAGCTTGTATTTGGCTCGTTTCGATTGGAACTATTTTATCCGCCTTTTGGATTTTAGCTGCGAACTCATTTATGCAAAATCCACTCGGATTTACGATTGAAAACGGACGCGCAGAAATGAATGATTTTGTTGCGGTCATTACTAATCCAAAATTATGGGTTGCGTTTCCTCATACAATCTTCGCTAGTTTTGCAACAGGAGCTTTCTTTATTATCGGGGTCAGTGCATGGAAATTGTTGAAGAAAAAAGATATCGAATTTTTCAAACATTCAATAAAAATCACATTAGTTATTGGTTTGTTATCTGGACTTGGAATTGCCTTTTCTGGACATGCCCAAGCAACGTATTTAATTGGGGCACAACCTATGAAAATGGCTGCAGCGGAAGGATTATGGGAAGATAGTGCAGATCCAGCTCCTTGGACTGTGTTCGGAAATATTGATACAGAGAATAAGAAAACAACCATGCGTATTGAAATTCCTTATTTATTAAGTTATTTATCATACGGAAAGTTCTCCGGAGGAATTGAAGGATTGAACACGCTTCAGGAAAAAATGGAGGAAAAATATGGTGCAGGTGACTATTTACCACCAGTAAAAACAACCTTCTGGAGTTTCAGAATTATGACAGCGACTGGTGGCGTTCTAATTCTTTTAAGTTTCCTAGGACTATTCTTGAATTGGCGTGGAAAATTGGAAAAAAGTACAACATATTTAAAATGGATGGTTGCAGCGATCTTCATTCCGTATATTGGTAACTCCTTCGGATGGATTATGTCCGAAATAGGACGTCAGCCTTGGGTAGTGAATGGTCTAATGAAAACAGTCGATGGGGTTTCACCTAATGTTTCTGCTGGCCAAATCTTGTTTTCATTAATCTCATTTTCGTTGATCTATACGCTTCTTGCCATTGCCATGGTGTACTTGTTTATAAAAGTTATAAAGCAAGGACCACATGAAAAGCCGAAGGAAGATATATCTGCCTCAGATCCTTTTAATGCAGGAGGGTTAAAAAATGCAGTTAAGTGAAGTGTGGTTTATACTTGTTGCTGTTCTATTCATCGGGTTTATCTTCTTGGAAGGGTTTGATTTCGGAGTTGGAATGAGCACAAAATTTCTTGCGCAAAATGATTTAGAAAAAAGAGTGCTTATTAATACGATTGGACCATTTTGGGATGCAAATGAAGTTTGGCTCATTACAGCGGGTGGAGCGATGTTTGCAGCTTTCCCACATTGGTATGCAAGTCTGTTCAGTGGTTACTATTTACCTTTTGTCGTATTATTGCTTGCCTTGATTGCTCGTGGGGTAGCATTTGAATTTAGGGGCAAAGTGAATTCGAAGAACTGGATCGCCACATGGGACTGGTCCATTCTACTTGGAAGTGTTTTGCCTCCATTTTTATTAGGTGTACTGTTCTCTAGTTTAATAAAAGGCTTGCCAGTTGACCAAAATATGAATATGCATGCAAGCTTTTTAGATATCGTGAATTTCTATACAGTCATAGGTGGAGTTGCCTTTGTACTGTTATCTTATATGCATGGATTAATGTTTATTACATTGAAAACCACTGGGGCACTTCGTGAAAGAGCTAGAAAAAATGCTCAAAAAATATATGTAGTAAATGGTGTGGTCATCCTATTGTTTACGATTTTAACAGCTGTTTATACAGATGCTTTCTCAGAAAAAGGGGTGATCCTCATTCCATTGTACGGATTGGCAATCGTCTTATATTTAGCGCTTTTCCCACTATTGCGGAATAAAAAAGAGGGGCTTAGTTTTACAGCGACAGGTTTGATTATGATTATTGTCACTGCCTCATTCTTCATTGCATTATTCCCAAATGTGATGATCAGTTCAATCGATGTAGCTAATAATTTAACAGTCTATAATGCAGCTTCGGGTGACTATTCGCTTAAAGTGATGACGATTGTAGCGGCAACGATGGTACCGATTGTGTTAGCATATACGATTTGGAGCTACTATATTTTCCGAAAACGAGTGTCAGCTAAGGAGCACTTAGAATACTAATGGATAAAAAACTATTCCACTATAAAGGTAGCAAATTATTAATGTTTCTCGTTGGTCTATTAACAGTTGGACAGGCGATTGCGATCGTGTTTCAAGCGATTTTTCTAGCGGGAGCCATTACAAATATGTTTGAAGGGGCTGCTTGGTCTGCAGTCCTTCCTTACTTTTACCGTTTTGGAGTTGCATATATTTTACGTCATCTCATTCAATGGATGAAGGAAAGGCTTACTAATCGCTTTGCTGAAAAAACATCAATGGATTATCAAGAACAACTCATTCAGAAATTATTTAAACTAGGACCTTGGAGCATGGGCAAGCATGGTTCAGGTAGTTTTATTACTTTATGTTTAGAAGGAGTTCCAAGCTTTAAAACGTATTTAGAACTTTTCATTCCACGGTTTATCGCATCTATCTGTGTTCCGATTATTATTCTGTTTTATATCCTAACAGTCGATACGATTTCTGGCGTGATCTTGGCGATTGTGATGCCGATCATGATTGCCTTCTTAATTTTATTAGGTTTAATTGCGAAGAAGCAAATGGATGCCCAATGGGATACGTATCAATTACTTTCACGACATTTCGTTGACTCATTGCGGGGACTTGTGACATTAAAATATTTAGGAAAGAGTAAATCACATCAACAAGCAATCGAAACGGTTAGCAATAAATATCGGATCGCCACGAACAGAACACTTCGGGTTGCCTTTCTGTCAACATTTTCATTAGATTTTTTCTCAAGTTTGTCGGTCGCTATTGTCGCAGTAGAACTCGGGTTGCGTCTTATAGAAGGAAATATCGGATTAGAGCCAGCACTTGCCATCCTCATTCTTGCGCCTGAATATTTTTTACCTGTAAGAGATTTAGGAAATGACTATCATGCTACAATGGATGGAAAAGAAGCGGGAGATCAGATTTATCAATTACTTGAACAAGAGGAAGTGGGAACACAGAAGCAAATAGATATCCCTGAGTGGAATGAAAGCAGTACATTAAAGGTTCAACATCTAATGAAAAATGCTGATCAAGAGGAACGAACGTTGTTACAAAATATCGATTTCTCTGTGAATGGGTTTCAAAAAGTGGGGATTGTCGGTGCTTCTGGGGCAGGAAAATCCACATTGATTCAATTATTATCCGGTTTTTCTGAACCAAATGCGGGGAAAATCTTCATGAATCAAAGGGAAATAGAGAGCTTTTCTGTATCAGGATGGCAAAAGCAAATCACATATATCCCGCAACATCCGTATATTTTTTCTGGGTCTATTGCTGAAAATATTAGCTGGTATGAACCGAATGCATCTATAGAACAAATTAAAAAGGCGGTCGAAATGACGGGCCTAACTGAATTCATTGCAAGCCTACCAAACGGATTAGAAGAAAAAGTAGGTCAGGGTGGTCGAGCATTAAGTGGAGGCGAAGAACAGCGGATTGCTTTGGCACGTACCATTCTTCAGGAGCGACCAATTATGTTATTTGACGAACCAACTGCTCATTTAGACATCGAAACGGAACATGATATTAAAAACATGATGTTGCCAATACTAGAAAACAAACTTGTCTTTTTTGCGACTCATCGCCTCCATTGGATGAAAAATATGGATGTCATTCTCGTGATAGAAGGTGGCCAATTGGTTGAAAAAGGAAATCATGAGGAATTGTATCGTAACAAAGGAGCTTATTATCGGTTGTTACAAGCTCAAAGGGGAGGGATAGAGGAATGAAGCTTCTTCAAACCTATATTTTCCCTTATATAAAACAATATAAACGTTTAATGATCATGACAATCATTCTTGGAGTATTAACAGTTTTAGCTGGTTCCATGCTCACCTTTACATCTGGATATTTAATCTCGAGAGCATCTGAAATGCCAGCTACGATCTTATTATTGTATGTCCCGATTGTTGCTGTTCGAACATTTGGAATATCGCGTGCTGTTACCCGTTATTTGGAAAGATTAACAGGGCATAATGCGGTGTTGAAAATTCTTGCTGAGTTACGTGTGAAATTATATGGAATGGTAGAACCACAAGCTTTGTTTATCCGTTCACGTTTTCAAACGGGTGATCTACTCGGTACACTTGCGGACGATATTGAACATTTACAAGATGTTTATATTCGGACCATTTTTCCAACTGTTATCGCTTTATTTCTATTCATCTTTTCAATCAGCTCTTTAGCATTATTTGATTGGGTGTTCGCTATTTGGATGTTTTTCTGTCTAAGTATCATTGTTTTTGTTTATCCGCTTATTTCGCTTTATCAATTAAAGAGAAGACAAGTAATGTTAAAGGAAAAGAAAGGACGACTTTATCAAGCTTTAACAGATGCGGTATTTGGGTTAAGTGATTGGGTCATTAGCGGACAGAAAGAACAATTTATTCAGCCGTTTTTAAGTGAACGGAATGAAAGTCAGCAATTGGAGCGAAAATTAAGTGACTGGAATCATTCACGGACTTTTCAATTGCAGCTCATTTCAGGGGCCATTCTTATTATGGTTGGGATTTGGGCAGGGAATGCTGCACAAGAAGGGGTGATTATGCCTACATATATTGCGGCTTTTACCCTTGTGACTCTTCCTATTTTAGAAGGGTTATTGCCAGTTTCCCATGCGATTAAGCGTATTCC
Organism: Oikeobacillus pervagus; assembly: GCF_030813365.1. NCBI lineage: Bacteria > Bacillati > Bacillota > Bacilli > Caryophanales > Bacillaceae > Oikeobacillus > Oikeobacillus pervagus. Next base: position 28,453 of record NZ_JAUSUC010000032.1, on the reverse strand, counting down.
TACCTATCAGGAATCATTGCAAAGAATCGCGAAAATTGAACAGTTCGTTCCCGCAAGTATAGAAGAGATAGAAAAGGTAGAAGCGATGTCATTTAAACATGAAGCAAACATTCAGATAGAGGACGTTTTCTACCGTTATGAAACCGAGCGTGAAGAGGCATTACAACATATAACGCTGTCTATCCCTCAGGGGGAAAAAATCGCTCTACTTGGAAAAAGTGGAGCTGGGAAGTCCACATTACTTCAATTATTATTAGGGGTCTTAACTCCAACAAAAGGAACGATCACCATTAATGGCCACAGTCCACAGGAATTTGGGGAAGATATTTATGAATGGATGGGTGTTTTAAACCAAAAGCCTTATTTATTCGCCACGACGGTAGAAAATAATATTCGGCTTGGAAATCAAGAGGCTTCAAAGGATGAAATTGAACATGTCATCAAGCAAGTTAAACTTGACCAATATATTCATTCTTTACCAGAAGGTTTACAAACACAAATGGAAGAGACTGGTCAGCGTTTTTCGGGTGGAGAAAGGCAACGGATTGCTCTCGCACGGATTCTACTCAAAAACACTCCCATAGTTGTGTTGGATGAGCCAACGGTCGGACTTGATCCGCAAACGGAAATGACCTTGCTTGAGACCATTTTTGATGTATTAAAAGATAAGACGGTTATTTGGATTACCCATCATTTAGCCGGGATGGAAAAGATGAATCACATTCTTTTTTTAGATAAAGGACAAATAGCCATGAGTGGGACCCATAAAGAATTGATGACTACAAGTGAACGATATCGTCAGTTATATAAATTAGATCGAGGGGAGCAATAATTTGCTTCCTTCTTTTTCTGTAAATTAATTTTTGTTAGGGAAGATCTATGTTTTTGAAATTTGTAAATATTTTTGAACCACTTCGACAATTCATTTGAAAAATATGTTGAATAAGGTAGAATAAGAGGGATGGTTTTTTACCACAACGCGTTAAAGTATTGTGGGAGTAAATCGCTAAAATATTATAGATCGGCAAAAAATATTTGGAATATTTTAAATGGATGGTAAATTCTTATATTTAAATAGAAGGATTCTGATGGATAAAAAAGCTGGGGGCTCTTTTTATTCATAAGGACTTAATAACCATCACAAGAAGAAAAATTAGGGGGAAAACAAATGTCTAAAGTAAAATTTTATTATGGGGACTCAGTTCCATTAGAAATGCATAAAGTAAGAATTGTTCAAAAGTTGAACTTACCGCCCATTGAGCGTCGTTTGGAAGCGATGACGGAAGCGGGTTTTAATACATTTTTATTGAAAAACCGCGATGTTTTTATGGATATGCTTACGGACAGTGGAGTAAATGCGATGAGTGATCGCCAGCAAGCAGCTATGCTTGAAGCGGATGATAGCTATGCGGGATCTGAAACTTATACTAAATTAGAAAACAAAATTGAAGAGATTTTTGGAAAAAAGTATTTTCTTCCTACACATCAAGGGAGAGCATGTGAAAATATTATTTCTCAAGCTTTTGTGACAAAAGGTTCAATTGTTCCAATGAACTATCACTTCACGACAACGAAAGCTCATATCGTGTTAAATGGTGGAACAGTGGAAGAAATTTTTGAAGATGAGGCATTGAATATTACAAGCAAACATCCTTTTAAAGGGAATATGAATATTGCCAAATTAAAGGATTTAATTGAAACAAATGGAGCCGAAAAAATTGCTTTTGTACGATTGGAAGCTGGAACAAACTTAATTGGCGGACAACCATTTGCTGTTGAAAATATGAAAGAAGTCCGAAAAGTTTGTGATGAGTATGGGCTCATGCTTGTGTTGGATGCAAGTTTATTAGCTGATAATTTATATTTTATAAAAGAGCGTGAGGAAAATTGCAAGGATATGAGTATAAGAGAAATTACTCGTGAAATTGCTGATCTCTCCGATCTTATCTATTTCTCAGCTCGTAAGCTTGGTTGTGCTCGCGGTGGTGGTATTTGTACGAATAATGAAGAGATTTATTTAAAAATGCGTGAATATATTACTCTTTATGAAGGATTTCTTACATATGGGGGAATGTCTGTCCGTGAGATGGAAGCCATTACTATCGGTTTGGATGAAACGATGGATGAAAATATGATCAATCAAGGTCCGCAATTTATCTCTTATATGACAGATCAATTATTAAATCGAGGGGTGCCTGTTGTGACGCCTGCGGGTGGTCTAGGCTGTCACATCAATGCAATGGAATTTGTTGGACATATTCCTCAGAGTGAATACCCTGCAGGTGCACTTGCTGCCGCACTTTATATTGTTAGTGGTGTTCGAGGAATGGAAAGAGGAACTTTATCAGAACAACGGGATGAAGACGGGAATGAAACATTATCCCAAATGGAGCTTGTTAGACTTGCTATGCCACGGCGTGTCTTTACTCTTTCTCAAGTGAAATATGCGGTTGACCGAATCGCATGGTTATATGAAAACCGACATCTTATTAGTGGCCTAAAGTTCATCGATGAACCGAATGTATTACGTTTCTTCTTTGGAAAGTTATCGACGACTACCGACTGGCCATCACAACTTGTTGCCAAATTTAGAGAAGACTTTGGAGAGAGTTTGTAGTTTCAAGAAAGGATATTAAGTCGATTTTTTAGTCAGAGGACAGATTAATCTAAAAAAAGGGGCTGTCCGAAAAGTAGTTTTCTAAGCCTAAATCGGTAAAATGCAAAACCCAAGAATGCTGTCATATCAACATTCTTGGGTTTTTAATTTGGGCAAAATTCATATTAAAATGGACTTTTGAGACAGCACCTTTATCCAATTTATTGCTTACGATTTTTCATTCGATCCCATTTCTCCTACCGGCTCTGAAAACTTCATATTATAAATTGGCAAAATAAAGAGAAGACCGATCACAAATAGAACAGCTGCTAATTCAAATATAATAATAATTGAGAACATCCCTTTTAGAATACCAGCAATACTCATCGTTAACACCATTGAGCCTGTAAAAAGCGGGCTTAAAGTACCGTTTACCCTTCCGATGAATTCTGACTTTGTATTTTGGAGAATCATCGTATTGATCCCGATTTGAATACAAGGAAAAAATAATCCATTTATAAACTCTGCACCAAGCGTTAAAGGTAGATTGGTCGAAAATCCGACAATACTCAAACCTATTGCATTTGCTAACATACCAGCCACTAATAACTTTTGTGGTGGAACAGATTTAGAGAACATCATGGACACCGCACCACCTAGAATCATCCCAATTCCATTCACCATTAATAACCACTGTAAGCTTTCCTTCGCTAAATGTAATCTCTCTGTTACGAGAAAAATAGTAAGGGGTTGGATTAACCCGATAGCAAGCCCTGCCGCCATGAAGCAAATTCCAAGTAGTTTTAATTCTTTCTTTGAAAGGACATAACGGATCCCACTTTTCATTTCCTCAAGCAAAGAAGTGGTTTGTTTTCCCTTTTCCATTTGTTGGTCGGGTGGAATAAAGGTAAGCATGACAGCCGAAAGAAGAAAAGCGATACCCGTAATCGCGATCGACATATTAATCCCAAATTGTTGGAAAATGAACGTTCCAAGTACAGGACCTAATACCATAAAAATGGCGAAGATCGTTTGGTAGACTGACATAGCGGATTGTATTAACTCAGGTTGTAAATGCATTTTGAACAATTTCAATCCAGATGGCTGCGAAAACTGTGATAAAATCGATGAAATTAGCGTGGCAAAAAAGATAATCTTCCAAGAGCCAAAAATAAGAGTGATTAATACTGCAAACACAGAGGCCGCGCTTAAAATATCACACCAAACCATTGTTCTCTTTGGACGCCAGCGGTCTGCGAAGGTACCACCAATAAAAGAAAAAATAAAAATCGGGGCAAATTCAGCAACAGATATCATCGAAACCGCCAATGCATTTCCATTCGTCTGTTCCATGATAAATAATAGAATCGCAAAATTTCGAACCCAAATTCCCACTTGCAGAAATAATGCAGAGAGAAAGATTGCTTTGACAAAACGATTACTAAATAATTGTGACATATACTTCTCCTTTTCTTCAGTCTTGCTTTTAATTATTATGGGCAAAAGCAAAAAACTCCCACCCGTTTTTGGATAGGAGTCGTCTAAAAAACCATAGGGAAGCACAGAGAAACTGCACCACATATGATCGATTCTTTAAAAAACTATAGACTAATCCCATTCAAAAACGAACTTCGTTATTCGAAAATGTTTTGAAAACAGGATTAGTTTTTCATCGCCCTATGGTCACCCTTTCATCTAATAGTCTTAATATTTTACAACGAATGAAAGGTATTTTCAATAGATTTTTTGCGGAAATTCCCATATTTCGTTAATGAAATGTGAAAGGCATCGATTAATGAGTAAATCCTTCATTTAATTTTCCAGTTATCTGTTCAATTGAGACTTCGAATAATTGTATTTTATGAAGCGCTGGATAACCCGATTTTTCAAATGACCACTCAGGATTTCCGTATTTTTCGAGTAAACGGTCAAAGAACCATTCTTTTTTCTTGTCATCCTCAATGAGTCGAATATTCCCAAACAAGACGACACTCATATAAACAAGAGCAGATTGACAAGCATAGCGTTTCCCAGGAATCAAGTCTCCCATTTCACTTACTTCAATACATATTTTCTCGTTCTGTTCGATATTATGACGAAAATGGCTTTCCCGTAAATTCCCAATATGAAGAAATAGTTTATCACCTTGTTCATATATGTATACTAATGGAATGACATACGGATAACCGTCATCCCCAACCGTTGCCACATGGGCTACTTTCCCCTCTTTTAAAAACTGTAGCGCTTTTTCTTCCGATACTTGCCGAGCTTTATTTTGGACAATTCCTCTCATGAAAAAAACTCCCCCCTTGCGATTATTTCCCCCATCTTAACGGGCAGTAAAACTACCACTGAATGAAGTTTCACTTTATAAGAATATTATGAACCATTTTTAAAGTACTTGTAAAGTTACTGAAAGAAATGATTAGGCAAAATACAAGGAAATAGGTTGGATTTAGTCGATTTTTGTAACAATTATGAAATATAAATGTAAAAGAAACGTTGTCCAAGAAGAAGAAAATAATGGGTATAATGGGGATGATGGTAAACATATATAATAATGTAGATAATTGTCGATAAAGCATATGTTATAAATAAAAGATTTTAATATACATATTTGATCGGAATTTAGGAGGAAAAGTAGAGTTGAAGAAAAAAATTTTTTCATTAAGTATCGCAACGGTTATTGGAATGAGCAGTTTTATACCACTAAATACGGAAGCAGCCCAACAACAGGAAATACAAAATAAGAAACAAGAAGTACAGTCTAATATCGATGATAAGAAGAAAGAAATTTCTCAACTTGATGTTAAAAGTAAAGAAATGGAAGCGACTATTACGAAAATCAATTCCAAAGTCAAGGAAACTACTCGTAATATTGAAACAACAACGAACGAAATTAAGCAAGCAAAACAAGAAATGGGAACATTAAAGGAAAAAATTAAGCTGACAAAACATTCAATTCAAGAACGAAAGAAATTATTAAAAAATCGTGCGAGATCTATCCAATTAAATGATGGAGGATCCATGAATTATATAACAGCAGTAGTAGAAGCGGAAAGTCTAGGAGATTTATTTGATCGTGTTGTTGCCGTCTCAACATTTGTTCAAGCAGACCGCAATATTCTTCAAGAACATAAAAAAGATCAAGAGACATTGGAGAAATCTGAACAGGCATTAAATCAAAAACTTGCAGAAATTCAGAAATCACTTGCAAAATTAGAAGAGTTAAAAGAACAATTAAACTACCAAATTGCGGATAAAAATAGTTTATTAGCTAGTCTGAAAGAACAACAAGAAAATGCGAAGGGTGAGCTTGGAAGTTTAGAAGACCAAAAAGCGGCATTAGCACAGCAAGAAAAAGAAGCACAAGTCCAACAGGAAAAGGAACGAATAGCAGCTCAAAAATTAGTGAAAGCAGTGGAGAATAATAATACGAATGTAAACAATAACACTTCAAACGGTAATGAATCCAACAGCACCGCGAATAATAATGCAACGAACAGTACAACAAACCATACTAGTAACCCTCCTTCATCAGAAGTGGTTTATCAAGGATCAAATTCGGTTGAAGTGGCCATTCAAGTAGGTTCTTCTATTGTAGGACGTTCTCCTTATAAATGGGGTGGAGGACGAACAAATCGTGACATTCAAAATCGCTTATTTGATTGTTCTTCATTTGTTCGTTGGGCTTATGCATCAGCAGGAGTAAATTTAGGTAGTATTACTGGAACAAATACAGATTCATTAGTTCGTAGAGGACGAGCTGTTAGTGCCTCTCAAATGAAACGGGGAGACTTAATTTTCTTCAATACGTATAAAACGAACGGACATGTCGGAATTTACTTAGGAAATGGAAAATTTCTTAACGATAATACTTCCCATGGGGTTTCCATTGACTCTTTAAGTAATCGCTATTGGAAGGGGACTTTTACAGGCGTTGTAAGAAGAGTAGTAGAATAATAGTAATAAAGTCAGGCTGCTTTCGATGGGAGGGCCTGACTTTTTATGTTGATTATTCCATTTAATGTGGAATAATCATGATAATAATTGACAAGGTGGAATAGATTTATTAATCTGATAATGCATATAATTTTTATCGGAATTAATAAAAATTTTGCAATGAAGGAGGCATTATCATGAATGTTCTAGAGGCCATTCAATCGAGACGGGAGATTACACAATTTTTACGGAAGGAAATTTCTAATGATATTCTTGAAAAAGTCGTGGAGGCAGCGTATTATTCCCCAACTGGAAATAATTTGCCCTCACGTGAGTTTATTGTAGTTACGAATAAGCAGAAATTGAATGAATTATCAAAGGCAACCCCTTTTGTTCCATGGTTAGAGAATTCAGCGGCTGCTATAGTGATTACAGGGCAACCAGGTATAAGCAAATATTGGTTACAAGATGCATCAATCGCTAGTGGCTATATTTGGCTTACAGCAGTTAGTCTAGGATTAGGGGCAGCTTTTGGGGCGATCTATCATTCAGAAGACCAAGTGGAGTCGAAAAAGCGTGAGGATATTGTAAGAGAAGCACTGTCCATTCCGGAAGATCGTCGTATTATGGCAATTTTAGGTCTTGGATATCCAAAGGAACAGCCAAAACCGAAGAAAATGCTTTCAAAGAATGATATTGTGTTTTATGAAAATTTCCACTCCTAAATATTTTATTTGAATTCGGAAAATTCTTTCAAATAAAATCGGAATTTGTTAAAATACTTCCATCATACCGAAAGCGAAGTGTTGGATATGGGGAAAATTCTTTCATTAAAAGGGGTAAATTGGCAAAGAAATGGTCAGACGATTTTGAGGGATTTCAATTGGGAGGTTCATCATCAGGAACAATGGGGGATCTTAGGACTGAATGGTTCAGGAAAAACATCTCTTCTTAATATTGTGACTGGATATCAATTCCCGACAAAAGGTGAGGTCATTGTTCTTGATCGTTCATTTGGAAAAACCAATTTACTGGAGTTGCGAAAGGAAATAGGGTTTGTCAGCAGTTCATTGGAACGATTTGATTCATCCCTGAAATTTGAAACGGTTGAGGAAATTGTTGTAAGTGGAAAATTTGCTTCCATCGGATTGTATGAAGTTGTGACAAAAGCCGAGTGGGAGAAGGCAGACCGTCTTTTGGATCGTTTTCGTCTGACCTACTTAAAAGGGAAGCCTTACCATCTATTATCACAAGGGGAGAAGCGAAGAGTCCTTATAGCGAGATCCTTAATGGGGGATCCCAAAATTATGATTCTGGATGAGCCATGTACTGGTTTAGATATTGTTTCAAGGGAAGAAATTCTTTCTCTTTTAAAGGAAATCGTTAAAAACTCTTATTTACTGTATGTTACCCATCATATAGAAGAAATTTCTAAGGAAATTACACATATTTTACTATTAAAAGATGGAGAAATTTTTGCATCTGGTCTGAAAAAAGAAATTCTAAATGATGAGATACTGTCCCAAGCATTTAATCTTTCAGTGAAAGTGCATTGGGAAGAGGATCGACCATGGTTAACTGTTCGAAATAGAGAAGATATAAAGATGAGAAGTTAAAAACTAAACAATAGCGCTCAGGGAGAATACTCTGGGCATTTTTGTTGAATAATACCAAGGGAAAAAGGACTCAGTTAAAAAAAGCAATCGGCTGATTTCACCGATTGCTTCCTTTCATAACTATTAAATTACACCTTGGGCAATCATGGCATCTGCTACTTTTCTAAATCCGGCAATGTTTGCACCGACAACAAGATTACCTGGATGACCGAATTCTGCTGCAGCATTCATACTGTTTTTGTAGATATTTTCCATAATGACATGTAATTTCGCATCTACCTCTTCAAATGTCCAAGCAAGTCTCATGCTATTTTGTGACATTTCTAATGCAGAAACTGCTACACCACCAGCATTTGCCGCTTTAGCTGGTCCGAATAAGACATGACTATTTAGGAAGATTTCAATAGCATCAAGTGTAGATGGCATATTTGCCCCTTCACCAACTGCTTTTACTCCATTGGCAACGAGGATTTTCGCTGCTTCTTCATTAATTTCATTTTGTGTCGCACATGGAAGTGCAATATCACATGGAATGCTCCAAATACCTGAACAACCTTCATAATACTCGGCATTAGGATGTTCTTTTACATATTCACTAATTCTTTTTCTTTCAACTTCTTTTAGTCTTTTGATTGTTTCCAAGTCAAGTCCGTCTTCATCATATATATAGCCATTGGAATCACTACAAGCAATTACCTTTGCACCTAATTGTGTAGCTTTTTCAATCGCATAAATGGAAACATTCCCTGATCCTGACACGATCACTGTGCTTCCATCAAAGCTCTCACCCTGATCCTTTAACATTTCATTTACGAAGTATACAACACCATATCCTGTTGCTTCCGTTCTAGTTAAGCTTCCACCATAACCGATTCCTTTTCCTGTAAGAACACCAGCTTCATATCCACCGCGAATTCTCTTATACTGTCCGAATAAATACCCAATTTCTCTTGCACCGACACCAATATCACCTGCAGGGACATCTATATCAGGACCAATATATTTAGAAAGCTCTGTCATGAAGCTTTGAGTGAATCGCATAATTTCGTTATCGGATTTCCCTTTAGGGTCAAAGTCTGATCCACCTTTACCTCCCCCAATAGGTTGGGCAGTTAGGGCATTTTTGAAAATTTGTTCAAAACCTAAAAATTTAATAATACTGCTGTTTACAGAAGGATGGAAACGAAGTCCACCTTTGTAAGGACCGATAGCACTATTAAATTGAACTCGATACCCACGATTGACTTGAATTTTCCCTTGATCATCTATCCAAGGAACTCTAAAAATAATCAATCTTTCTGGTTCAACAAGTCTTTCTAAAATGGAGTTTTCCATATATTTTGGATATTTAGCCAATACAGGTACGAGTGAATCTAATATTTCTTTAACTGCTTGGTGAAACTCGTTTTCTCCTGGATTACGGTTTGTTACTTTCTCATAAACGTTATTTACGTAGTTTTTCGCCAATTTCATTTCCTTTTGATTCAATTCTTGTGTGATTGTCATAAATTATCCCCACCACTGTATGAATTTTGAGAATTTTTGTTTATCTAAGTATATTTTATAGTTTTTTAATCGTTCGAATCAATACAATAATTAGATGGAATTAATGCCAAAATGATATGAAATGGGATGAAACCGCTTTACATAGGGAATATAAAAAAAGAAATATTTATGAATATTCAGTGACATGCATGAAAAATCACTTTTTCGTCACATTTTTGGGGGATACTTCCAATTATTAATGATTTCATTTTTCTTCGCACAACATTATTATGACCACTTCACACAAAACTAGACATTGGCGAATAGATTATAAAGATTGTAAAAGAGGAGGTGTTGTTAGATGACCACCCGTCATCGGCCTACACAGATAAAAAAATTGCATGTTAACGGAGACTATACGATTTTTGTCACACCAGATCAAGTTCAAATTAACATTGGAATCGTGACAGAAGGAAAAAATGTAACGGATATTCAAAAAAGAAATGCAGAAACAACGTCTGCTGTTATTTCAGCTATTTTGCAACTAGGAATTGCAAATGAAAAAATAAAAACGACTGAATTTCGTATTGAACCTGTTTACGATTTTGAAAACGGTCAACAACATTTTATAGGTTATCGAGTCATCCATCAACTCCAAGTTAATGTATCAGATATAGCGCTAATCGGACCAGTTATTGATCAAGCGATAGCCAATGGAGCAACATCAGTTTCCAATATTCAATTTAGTGTCTCTCATCCAGAAAGATATTATCAAAATGCATTAAAAAAAGCGATTGAAGAAGCACACCAAAAAGCAATAGTCATTTCCCAAACGATAGATGCCGTCTTAAATCCCACTCCATTGAAGATTGAGGAATTATCTAATCGCCCTGTTCCATATCAATCAGTGCAGTTATTCAAAAGTAGTGCCACTCCGATTCAACCAGGGGAAATGGCTATTTCAGCAAATGTAAAAGTGGAATATCAATATTTTCCACGACATAGACAACAGTAATTGGAGCTAATGATTAGCTTCCAATTTAAGTATATACATTCTACTCTTCTTAAAACTTTGAATCTGAGAGAAAAAGTGTCACAAAATAGCCATAATTCCCTCCTGATACCGCTATCATCCATCTCTATTTGATATTAATGTGTTATAAATATATGGTATAATAGGTATTATTTACTATGACTTTAGGGAATGCAGGAGGGGAGAAAATGCGGAAGTTTTATGATTTAAAGATTGTCAAGAAACTAACATTATTAGTATTGATCTTACTCATGGCAATGGGAATCGTTTGGTTTCTCGGAGATCGAAATGTAAACAGAGCAAACGAAAGCTTAAATGAAATGTACAATGAGAACTTAATTCCTATAGGTGATGTTATAACAGTTCAATCAAACCTTCATACAATTGAGGGAGGCGTCTTCGAGTTGATCTTACAAACGGATCCTGAAAAGAAAGAGGAAATCTTATCGACAAGAATTAAGAAAATGTCGGAAGAAAATAATCAACTTTTGAAGGAACTTTCTACTACTCATTTAGATCGTGAAGAAAAGCAAATTTATGATCGCTTTATGGAAAATTTACAACGATTCCGTGAAGAACGAAATCGAGTAATCGAACTTGCATTAAAGAATAAACAGGAGGAAGCATATACTGCTTATGAGAAGATTAAACCCCGCATGGAGATACTTGCGAGTGATATTCAAAAGTTTAGTGATTTAAATGAGCAGTACGCGATAGATGCTGAACGACAAGCACAAAAGAGAGCAATAGTTTCTAATAGGGTGATGATGATTAGTCTTGGAATAGCACTACTATTTTCGGCAATCTTAAGCTATTTTATTATCACCTCCATTACAAAGCCATTAAAAGAATTGAATAGCTTGACACTTAAAGTATCTGAAGGAGATTTAACCGAAATATCTAACATTCATACAAAAGATGAAGTTGGTCAATTAGCAGGTGCTATCAACCAAATGATTACTGATTTAAGGAGAATAATGGGGAATATTTCAGGAACAACTCAAGAATTAACAGCTGCATCGGAAGAATTATCCGCAAGCGCCGATCAGTCTTCTACTGCCACAACTCAAATTGCAACCGCCATTCAAGAAGTGGCCAATGGAATGGAAAATCAGATGGTTAGTACGAGTGAAACGGCAAAAGCTACAGAGGAAAACTCCAAAGGGATTCAAAGAATGGCTGAAGCTGCCCATGCGGTTGTCCAAGCATCTAATGAGACAGTGAAACAAGCTGAGAAAGGAAATGAAGTTATTCAACAAGCTGTCCATCAAATGGGGACAATTGACACAACCGTTCAACAGTCTATTAAAACCATCCAGCTATTGGAACAAAGCTCTAAGGAAATTAATAATATTGTCACGATGATTTTAAATATCGCAGACCAAACTAATTTACTTGCTTTAAATGCATCCATTGAAGCAGCTCGGGCAGGGGAGCATGGGAAAGGATTTGCTGTTGTGGCGGAGGAAATTCGAAAACTAGCGGAGCAAACTTCCCAATCATCCAATAAAGTCTCGCAACTTGTGCAAGGGATTCAAACATCTTCTGCGACCTCTGTAGAAGCAATGAACCAAATCAATGTAGAAGTCACAAAAGGCCTTAAAGCAGTAAAATTATCCGGGGATTATTTCCAACAAATTGTTGAGGCAACTGAAAAAGGGGAAGCCCAAATTCAAGAAATATCGGCTACAACTGAGCAAATGTTTGCAAGTTCTGAAGAGGTTTCAGCATCTGTTGATAGCATTGAGGAAATTTCAAGACAAACGAATGACCATACACAGAGTATTGCTGCCTCATCTGAAGAACAGCTAGCAACGATGCAAGAAATATCAGCCGCTGCCGAAAGCTTAACAAAAATGGCTGAGGAGCTCCAAAAGGTTACATCCATTTTTAAAGTTTAATTCGATAGAGGATCTTATGGAAAGAACGGAATAAATGGCTATTCCGTTCTTTTTTGTAGTACACTAAAAAGAAGTAGATTACATGAAATTTTTTCATAAAGAAAGGAAATAAATTATGGATACAAATCAGAAAACCAGTTGGACCACTTTACAAATATTGAAACCTTTTATCCAGGAAGCTTGGAAAGAATCTTCATTTGCGGAACCAACACCCGTTCAAAAACAGGCCGTTCCAATTATTATGGAGGGTGAAGATGTTATTTGTGAATCACCGACTGGAACTGGAAAAACCATAGCTTATCTACTGCCTATATTGAATCAAATTGATGAGCAGAAAAAAGGTTTACAGGTGGTTATTTTAGCCCCTTCACGGGAACTAGTAATGCAAATTGCCGAGGAAATTAGAAAATGGACAAAAGGTTCTGGCATAGTAAGTACTTCTTTAATCGGTGGGGCAAATATTAAGAAACAAGTGGAAAAATTAAAGAAAAAACCACAAATTATTGTCGGAACAACGGGTCGAATAATGGAATTAATCAAAATGAAAAAACTGAAAATGCATGAGGTCAAAACGATTGTCGTAGATGAGTTTGACATGTTAATTGAACAAGAGCATATCCAACATATTACAAATATTATTAAAAGTACATTAAAAGAAAGACAATTATTATTTTTCTCTGCTACGATTTCAGAAAAAACAAAGCAATTTGCTAATGAGTGGATGAAAGATCCAAAATGGGTGAAAATTAACCGAGAGGATTCGAGCAATAATGTAGAACATTTGTATGTTGTTTGTGAACAGCGAGATAAAGTAGATGTTTTGCGGAAAATTTTACACACATCGGATATGAAAGCTCTTGCTTTTATAAAAAATACGGACAAGCTATTTGAATTAGAATCAAAATTGAAATACAAGGGGATCTCACTTGAAATATTAGGAAGTGAGGCCAAGAAAAAAGAACGGGAGCAGGCTCTTAAGAAGTTTCGAACCGGGGAGATTTCTTTATTATTGACAACGGATGTTGCGGCAAGAGGGTTAGATATTGCGGAGATTACTCATGTGTTCCATGTGGATTTTCCGAGTAAATCGAATCAATATATTCATCGATCTGGAAGAACAGGTAGAATGGGAGCAAAAGGAACGGTCATTTCGCTCGTAACGAAACGTGAGGAAAGTTTTTTAGAGAAAATGAGTTCAGAATTACAAATTTCCTTTAAAAAGAAACGTTTATTTAAAGGAAAATTAATAGATGAGAAATAAACAATTTGGCAAAACAGACTTCAACATGGGTTTGTTTTGCTTTTTGTTACAAAAAAGTTGTACACATCTCTTTTAATATGAAGGAAGGTGAGTAATATAAGACTTTTCTGAACATTTACACAAATCTATCCACATTATCCACAGAATTATATGGAAATTATAAAAAATACATCCACAATTTAGTGGTATTAAAGACTTGGTATTCAATCTATTCTAAATATTGCTCACATTACTAACATCCTGTTTATAACTTTATTCACAAAAAGGGAAAAGCAAAGTGCTTTTCCCTTAGAATTCCGTTATTTTTTCTTACGTTTTCTATTCGTTTGTACGCGTTGATTGGCAGCATTTGCGCGTGCTTGAGCTTCTAGATCAGCTGCGTCTGCTAATTCTTGCGAGAATTCTTCATCATAGCCATCTGATTTTAAACCTTTAGGAACTTGAGGTAATGTTGCTTTATTTTTATCACGTGTTTTTTGTTTTTTTGCACGACCCATTACTATTACCCCTTTCAATGACATAATAAAAGGGAAATCCCCTTCAATTATATCTTGATCAAATTTTGAAAAAATAGTACAGGGAATAATCTCCTTCTTATTGTCCTTTTTTGCTAATATATCCACCTGCACGATCCGCCATTTTGAATTCTCTAGAATATGTAACTTCTTGATAACTTGACAATGTCCCTTTTTTCATATTGTCTAGTTTTTTCTTCTTCATACGTGAACACCTAGCCTTTCCAAAATTTATAAATCTTTACTATTTTCCCCTTTAAATAAAGAAAACATTCAGGTATTTAAGCTAAATATGAACGATAGACTGACCAAACATTTGGCATTATGTTAAATTAGGAGTGAGAGGTGAAGGGAAAATGCCAATCATAACAAAGATTTCCGTTCAACAAAAAAACAAAGAAAGATATAATATTTTCCTGAATGATGAGTATGCTTTTAGTGTCGATGAAGCAGTGCTTACTCGCTTCCAATTAAAAAAAGGGAAGGATGTATCTCATCACGAAATACAGGAATTTCAAATAGCGGATGATTTGAGAAAGAGCGTTAATAAGGCGATTCATTATTTATCAAGAAGAATGAGATCGGAACAAGAAGTAAGAAACTATTTGCGTAAAATAGAAGTAGAGGAGGCTATCATTCAAGCAGTTATTGATCGGCTTTATGAATTAAATTACTTAAATGATGATGAATTTACCGAAGCTTATGTAAAAACACAAATGAATACTACTGATAAAGGGACTGAATTAATAACGAAGGAGTTAAAGGAAAAGGGGATCCAGGATGATTTAATAGATAAACATTTATCCATATTTCCTGAGGAGTTACAACTAGAAAAAGCGGAGAAGATTGTCCAAAAAATCGCATTGAAGAATCGAAATGAATCAGCCGTTCAAATAAAAAAGAAGGCCGAACAATCATTGAGAAGAAAAGGTTATTCCTGGGGAGTTATTACACAAATAAAGGTCGAGACCAAAGAAGATGACTGGGAAGTTCTTCTGTATCAATTGGAAAAGGCAAAAAGGAAATATACTCGTTTTTCAGGCTTTGAACTTGAAATGAAGATAAAGCAATATTTGTACAGGAAAGGCTTTTCATTTGACCAAATTGAAAAGGGAATTCGCTTCATTAGAAATACGGAAGGGGATTAACTATTATAGCGGTGCTGTGTTTTCTTTTCTCTTTCCTTCATTGAATTGTTTCACTTATACTTAATTTGAAAAGAGGTGTACAACGAATGAATTTTGAAAGACGATATAGTGAGATGACCGTATCTGAATTAAAAACAGAAATTGCTACATTAAAGGAAAAGGCAAGAAAAGCTGAACAACTTGGAATTGTAAATGAATTTGCTGTGTTAGAAAGAAAAGCGACAATGGCAGAGGCATATTTATTAAATCCACAAGATTTTAAACCGGGTGAAACTTACGAAATAATCGGTGATGAGGCAGACTCCTTTAAAGTGGATTATTTGAACGGAGTGTTTGCCTGGGGGCATAGATTAAAAACCCCAGGGCGAGAAGAAGCCATCCCAATCTCTTTATTACGATTAGAGTCACAAGGGGAATAATCTCCCCTTGTAAGCAAATGATTATGACCGTTTTCTCGTTTCATTTTCAAGGATGATCAAATTTTGCGATTTTTGAGTTTCACCATTCACTTGAGAATGAGCATGTTTTGCACGAAACCAAGCTTTATTAAACGGACTTGTGTAAATATCCCTTGTGCCATTATTTTTTGCTTTTCCCACGGTGATCCACTCCTAATGAATATTTTTCGCAAATTGAACCTTCACTTAAATGAATGTGTCGTCTTCACGTTGATTAGAGGCTCTCATTCGTTCTTGAGGATGTGTATTAATTGTTCCGTTCGCTCTTCTTGATGCATATTCAGCTTTAGCACGCGGTTCTCCTTCAAACTTATTATTGTTCTGATTCGGGAACCCTTTCGCTTTATTACGGACCATGTAAAACCCTCCTCTTTATTTCTCGCGAGAAATGGAACCTCGCGTTTATAGTATGAATCGAACAATCGTACATTATCATGAACAACTTGATTTAATATATGGAAAAGGTGTGAATGAATATGGAAGAAACTTTTCATACATTAGCTAAGGAGTTAATGCACAAGAACCAACAATTAACTTACGAACGAGCGAGAACATGGGTGGAATTACTTTGGGAGGATTTTGAGTCTACATATGCAAAGGCTGGAAAGCAATATCAAGGGATGGAAATGACCGAAAAAGTGGTCAGGCAGCTCATTCAAAATTATGGAGATCGTTTACATGAATTTGCTGCAAAAAACCCAAAATATTCTCATTTGCTTAACGATAAAACCATTCATTAAAAACAAAAGCAAAAGTGCCTGTTCATCGGTGTATGGATTTCTTAAGTTTAGACTGAGATGAAGGGTTTTCTCATTTCTAAAACAATAAAAAAGTGGAAAAACGATAATCACGTCTTTCCACTTTTTTTAGTTTGATCCTGGGGCGAAAGTTAATTTTTTGCGTAACTTCTCTTCGCTGAAAATCCACCCTGTATAGGACCCAATAATATGATAGTCAAAATCTAATTGGACAACTGCAACAAAAGGATAATAGCCATTATTTCGATAACGTAAATCGATAAATTTTACTTCATAGCAGTCGTTATATTCCGCCATTTCCCATCGATAAACAGGTGAAAAGGAAAGAAATGCGGCTAAATTTTTGTCCGTTTTTGCTTGGTTAAATAAAGGCGAATCTGGAACAGGAATTCTTTTAAATTTGTCCAATACGGTGACAGAACGACGGAAGCCTCTAGCCACGTAGAAATAGTCTTTTGATTTTACCGCAATTCGCCACTGTGTCGTTCTCATCGTTGGAGCAATGATAATTTCCTCCGCGTCAGGAATTAAATGATGAACCCGCGAACGTATCGCTCTCTGCATAAGAAATCGTAAAATGTAATATCCAACTAGGATGATATAAATGATTAAGAAGGTAATTCCAGGGTCTGCCCCTAATAGCCAAAATATGAGACCAATCACATGAATTGCAAAGATAAAGGGATCAAATGTATTAATCATTCCTAATGCAATCCATTTTGACGAAAAAGGTCGCAATGCTTGTGTGCCATAGGCATTAAATATGTCGACAAAAACATGAAGGAAAACAGCTATTTGTGTCCAAATCCATAAATGTAGCCTATTTGCATCAGGGAAAAACGGGGTTAAAACAATAAATATAAGCAAAGGCCAAAGGAGAACCGCGGGAATAGAATGGGTAACTCCTCTATGGTTACGTATATAAACGGCATTATTTCGTAATTTCAATACCGTGTCGACATCAGGTGCCTGTGAGCCTAAAATAGTGGCCACCAAGACAGCGTAGGCAGTTGAAGAGTTCTCAGCTACAATGGGGTCCAATGTAGCTAAACCACCTAGTGCAAACCCCATAACTAAATGAGTACCAGTATCCAAACGATTCCCCCCCCTTATTCTGAAATTTATCCCGCCTTAACGGGCAATAGAACCTCTAAGGTCCAATAAGTTGAACTTTATACTTATAGAAATAATATGGTAAAAAAGGATGAAAAGCAATGAATAACTCGTTACAAATGATGATTCAATACAAAATAAAAGCATGTGCCAAGAGAGAATATGAACTCGTCGTCCATTCTATGATGAAAGAGTTGCAAAAGTTCGGGGTCGAAAATATCAAGTTTCAAAAAGATACGTTATTTAATGATGAATATTGGGAATTTTTTAAGATCCCAACCGTATCCCATTTCCATGCTTTAAAGAAAATTCGCATGTCAAAAAAACATCCAATCTTTGGCAGACTCCATGAACTTTTAGATGATGAGCAAGGGGCAATTCAATGTTATGCTATAAGGACAATGTATTAAAATATTATTCCCAATCGGAACGCGAAAATAACATGGAGGTTCAATGTGAAGCAAATGAAAATACCAAACATAGAACATCTGCAGATCGAATCCTTTCAGCAAGATCTTGTGGGATGGTATGAAAAAGAAAAAAGAGATTTACCATGGAGAAAAAGCAAAGATCCTTATAAAATATGGGTGTCTGAAGTGATGCTACAACAAACAAGGGTAGATACAGTCATCCCCTATTACGAGCGCTTTATGGAAAAATACCCTACTATCGATACATTTGCTAAGGCAGAAGATGAAGAAGTATTAAAAATATGGGAAGGATTAGGGTATTACTCTCGTGTACGCAATCTTCATTCTGCTGTGAAGGAAGTGAAGGAGAGGTATGGAAGTAAAGTTCCAGATACATTACAGACGATTTCAACGTTAAAGGGGGTAGGGCCTTATACGGCCGGAGCGGTTTTAAGCATTGCTTACAACCAACCTGAACCAGCAGTAGACGGGAATGTGATGCGTGTTATTTCAAGAATTTTATCGATTTGGGATGATATCGCTAAGCCTTCTTCACGAAAAATATTTGAAGAGGCTGTGCGGAAACTGATATATGAACAAGACCCATCCTCTTTTAATCAGGCTTTAATGGAATTAGGAGCATTAATTTGTACCCCTACTTCTCCATCTTGTTTATTATGTCCAGTTCGAGATCATTGTTGTGCATTTCAGGAGGGAGTCCAAACTGAATTGCCAGTCAAAACAAGAAAGAAAAAGGTTCGACACTTACACTTATTCGCCATTGTTTTGAAAAAAGAAGGGGAATTTTTGATCCATAAACGAGATGAAACAGGGCTGTTAGCAAACCTTTGGGAGTTTCCAAATGCAGAGTTAAGTGAACTTCTCTCGCCGAAAGAGCAAATGATGAATTTTCTTCAGGACGAGTATGGAATTGATGCTAAAATAGAAACAGGCGTTTTTACGAAAATTCAGCATGTTTTTTCCCACCTAGTTTGGGATATTGATGTATATGCAGGGGAAATGATGTCGGAAATAACAGAATCCACTCGTCTAAAATTAGTGAATAAAGAAAGGTTAATAGAATTTGCCTTTCCTGTTTCACATCAAAAAATTTGGCGGGAATATCAAACGCGTGAATGATATTATAGGGAGGGTAGCAATCGGTCACATACCGATTGCCACAATTAGCCTGTTATTTCAATCCACCGCGACGGGTAATTTCCTCGACAATTTCCCGGTGGATCGTTTGACCTTCGACATTCAAATACGGAACAACTTGTTGAAGGGCATGGTGGAAATATTGTAATTCATCTTGTTTCCAATCTGTTTTTGACATCATTGATAATTCAGTCATATCACGTCCAGCATACATAATGTCACCACCTATATGATCTTAAACATAGTTTACATGTCTATTTATTATTCTAAACAGGAAAAGGAAGGAAGAAAGATTATGACACAAAAAGTCGCATTAGTAACAGGAAGTAGCCGTGGAGTTGGAAAGGCAATTGCTTTGCAACTTGCAAAAGAAGGTTACAATATTGTTGTGAATTATGCCAGAAGCAAAACGGCCGCACTTGAGGTAGCAGAAGAAATCAAACAAATGGGTAGAGAAGTGCTGGTTGTTAAAGCGAATGTCGGGGATATGGAAAAAATTAAGAATATGTTTAATCAAATTGATGAAACATTTGGACGGCTTGATGTATTTATTAGTAATGCTGCATCAGGTGTACAAAGACCGATTATGGAAATTGTAGAAAAACATTGGGATTGGACGATGAATATCAATAGTAAAGCCTTGCTATTCTGTGCACAAGAAGCGGCGAAATTAATGGAACGAAATGGCGGAGGTTTTATTGTCAGTATCAGTTCTCTTGGAGCCATTCGTTATTTGGAAAACTATACAACCGTTGGGGTTTCGAAAGCGGCAATTGAAGCGTTAACAAGATATTTAGCTGTGGAACTTTCAACAAAAAATATTATTGTAAATGCTGTCTCAGGTGGAGCGATTGATACAGAGGCTTTGAAACATTTTCCTAATCGTGAAGAACTTCTAAATGATGCGAAAGAAAATACTCCGGCAGGCCGTATGGTCGAAATCGAGGATATTGTACATACTGTCATGTTTTTAGTCTCTGACCATTCATCGATGATCCGTGGACAAACAATTATCGTCGACGGCGGACGCTCTCTTCTAGTGTAAAAAAGTTAAAAAACTTTTGGATAAAAACCACCTCCTTGGACAAATTAATTGACGTGGAGGTGATAATGATGGCATTTAATAATCAAAGCAAAACAAATGCACAACACGTAAGACAACAAAATGCTCAATCTGCTCAAAAAGCACAGGGTGCAGCTGGTCAATACGGGACTGAGTTTGCATCAGAAACAAACGCACAAGAGGTAAGACAAAAAAATGCGCGTTCTGCACAAGGAGCAGCTGCTAATGCAGCGAATGCAGCTAACCAATTTGGAACTGAATTTGCATCAGAAACGGATGCACAACATGTAAGACAACAAAACGCTCAAGCAGAAGCTCGTAAAGCACAAGCTTCAAGCAATAACTTTAACCAACAATAATGAATAAAAAAATCAGGCTGCTTTTTGAACAGCCTGATTTTTTTATTAGGAAAAAACTGTGGATAACCCTTTAAGGATGTTGTCCACAGTAAGCCTTCAACGCATTTGTAATTATTGGAATACTACAGTCTTATTTCCATGTACAATCACTCGATCTTCCAAATGCCATTTTACCGCTTTGGCTAATACCCTTCTTTCAATTGATCGGCCAATTTTCTTTAAGTCCTGTACTTGGTCGCGATGATTTACCCTTGCAATATCTTGTTCAATGATTGGTCCTTCATCTAAATCATTCGTAACATAATGGCTTGTGGCTCCAATTAATTTTACCCCGCGTTCATATGCGCGTTCATATGGTCTAGCCCCGATAAATGCAGGTAAGAATGAATGATGTATATTAATAATTTGTTTTGGAAATTGTTCAACAAAATGTGGGGTTAAGATTTGCATATAACGTGCCAGTATAATTAAATCAATTTGATGATCTTTTAGTAATTGAATTTGTTTTTCCTCTACCTCTTGCCGGATATCTTTATTAGCAGGGATATAATAGAATGGAATTCCTAATGCCTCAACTATATCTCTCGCTTCTTCATGATTACTGACAACAAGTGCGATATCGGTCATAAGATCGCCACTTTGCCATTCCCATAATAATTCTAATAGACAGTGAAGCTCCTTTGAAACAAAGATCGCAGTTTTTTTGAGCTTATGAACATAGGTGAAATTCCACTCCATTGAAAATGATTCAGCCAATTTTTCGAAATCCTTTTCTAAAGAAGCGGCATGTTCTTCTAAATTTTCGCAGTCAAACTCAATCCGAATAAAAAAGGTACCACCTTTAGGGTCCATCGAATATTGGTGTGATTCGACAATATTTGAATGATGTTCAAATAAAAAGTTTGATATAGCTGCGACAATCCCTGGTTGATCAGGACATTTTACTAATAAACGTCCGCGATTTTTTGATTGAAAGGTAATTTTATCAGTTATGTTTGACATAATTCAAAACGACTCCTTTTTCTTTCTAAATAAAAATTATATTGGAATAAAGGAAAAAATGAAAGTATCTCATCCGATTTTTAAAATAAGGAAAGAAAACATGTGATTTCCTTAAGAAATCCTTTCGACAAAACAGGTGGGGAGTTGACATTAATAGATGAAGGATATTCAGTAGAAAAACAGAATGTAAAAGGAGGGAATCGAAAAAAGGATGGTGAAGGTGTTGAATCAATTTAATGAGTTAGTATTAGAGCAAATGAAAACGATGGATAAGTTATTATACTTGCAATCCGAAATTGAACGTTGTCAAGAATTAGAAGGAGAATTAATGAAATTGCATGATCTTGCAAAACTGGATTCTATCAAACAGGAAATTAATGAGATGAAAAAAGAATTAAAAGAAATTCAACAAGTTTTTGAAGCTCAAACAGACCAAGTGATTCGCACCTATCAACAACAAAATCGTGTATTATCTTGAGCCATTTATATTTAGATGGCTCTTTTGTTTTAATTTTTCACTTGAATCGTTATAATAATAAAATGAGAAGCGATTTTTATTTAAATAAAAATAGATAAAGAAAAGCAAGTAGAGGAGTGGTCTACTTGAGACTATTAATGAAAGTAGGGGAAAATTCATGGCTATTCCCACGGAAGGTGAATCGATACAAATTCATAGCTATAAGCATGATGGTCATATTCATCGCGTTTGGGAAGAAACCACTGTCTTAAAAGGTACTCGGAATCTTGTGATAGGTGGTAATGACCGAACAATTGTTACGGAATCAGATGGAAGGACATGGGTTACAAGAGAGCCAGCGATTGTGTTTTTTCATGGTGAGCATTGGTTTAATATTATTGGAATGATTCGTGAAGATGGGATTTATTATTATTGCAATATTAGCTCACCTTTCGTATATGATGACGAAGCGTTAAAATACATTGACTACGATCTTGACATTAAAGTTTTTCCTGATATGACATTTAATCTTTTAGATGAGGATGAGTATGAAGAACATCGAAAGCAAATGGGTTATCCGGAGGTAATTGATCAAATATTAAAGCGCAATGTGGATACATTAATTCGTTGGATTCGTCAAAGAAAAGGACCGTTTGCACCTGATTTTATCGACACATGGTATGAGAGATATTTAACCCATAGATGTTGACCGTGATAGGGGCAGAGGGTTGTCTCACATTGAAGTCTGTAACAAAAAGACAGGCTTTTGTGAGGCAGCCTTTTTCATTACTTAGCGTATTTTTAGCTCACTTCCCTACGATGAGTCAACATTGGCTCGTGAACGAACTTGCTGTGTTTCCTTTATCTCGCCTGCGACTACGAAATCCGTACGCTTGATGCGCTTTTGTTCTATGAAAGGGGGAAGTGTCATGGGAAGCATGAGAAGATATATGAAGTTTGTCCAGCCATATAAATGGAGGATTATCGCGACAATAGTAATTGGAATCATCAAGTTCGCCATTCCATTGCTTATTCCATTGCTCATTAAATATGTAATTGATGATGTTGTCGCAAGTGATACATTATCTTCATCGGAAAAAACAACAAAACTTTTCTTAATGACGGGATTGATGTTCGCCATATTTTTACTTGCCCGTCCACCTATTGAATATTATCGCCAATACTTTGCTCAATGGACAGGAAGTAAAATTTTATATGACATCCGTGATCAATTATTTTCACATATTCAAAAATTAAGCTTTAAATATTATTCGAATAACCGTGCAGGTGAAATTATTTCTCGTGTGATTAACGATGTGGAATTAACAAAGAATTTCGTGATCACAGGTCTTATGAATGTCTGGTTAGATGCCGCTACAATTTTGATTGCGATTGGGATTATGCTATCGATGAATGTGAAGTTAACTTTAGTTGCCCTTATTGTCTTTCCGTTTTATGCTCTATCTGTTCGTTACTTTTTTGGTAATCTTCGGAAATTGACAAGGAATCGCTCCCAAGCCCTGGCCGAGGTTCAAAGCTATCTTCATGAGAGAATTCAAGGAATGCCTGTTATTAAGAGCTTTGCAATTGAACATTATGAACAAAAACGGTTTGATGCTCAAAACTCTAACTTTTTGGATAAAGCATTAACTCATACTCGCTGGAATGCGAAATCTTTTGCTGTTGTCAATACGATTACAGATATCGCACCGCTTATTGTCATTGCATATGCCGGATATCAAGTAATCCATGGGAATTTAACGGTGGGGACGATGGCAGCTTTCATTGCTTATGTTGATCGCTTATACGACCCACTTCGAAGATTAGTGAACTCTTCCACAACACTAACACAGGCTGTTGCCTCAATGGACCGTGTGTTTGAATTCATTGATGAAAAATATGATATCGTTGATCAACCGAATGCGATCCAGTGTAAAGAAGTAAAGGGAGAACTCGTATTTGATCATGTTCATTTTTCATATGATGAAAAAGAAAGAGAAGTGTTGAAAGACCTTTCCCTCCATGTACAACCAGGAGAAACAATTGCTCTTGTCGGAATGAGTGGGGGGGGGAAATCCTCACTCGTCAGTTTGGTTCCTCGCTTCTATGATGTAACGAGGGGACGAATCTTATTAGATGGGACAGATATTCGGGATTTAAAGGTTAGAAGCTTACGTGACAATATTGGAATGGTTTTGCAGGATAATATTTTATTTAGTGAATCCGTTCGATTAAATATATTATTAGGAAAGCCAGATGCAACAGAGGAAGAAATGATCGCAGCTGCTAAAGCCGCCAATGCTCATGAATTTATTATGAATCTACCAGAGGGCTATGATACAAAAGTGGGAGAAAGAGGAGTGAAACTTTCGGGAGGACAAAAACAGCGTGTCGCGATCGCAAGGGTCTTTTTAAAAAATCCTCCTATCCTTATATTGGATGAGGCCACATCCGCACTAGACCTTGAAAGTGAACATGTGATTCAGGAAGCGTTAGAAAAATTGTCTTCTAATCGCACAACCTTTATCGTGGCTCATAGACTATCTACCATTACTCATGCCGATCGCATCGTATTGATCGAACATGGAGAAATAATGGAGATAGGAACACATCAACAATTAATGGAAAAAGAAGGACATTATTATCAACTATTTCAAGTGCAACAATTAGATTCGTAAAGTGCCTA
Source organism: Oikeobacillus pervagus (assembly GCF_030813365.1). Lineage (NCBI taxonomy): Bacteria > Bacillati > Bacillota > Bacilli > Caryophanales > Bacillaceae > Oikeobacillus > Oikeobacillus pervagus. The sequence goes on along the minus strand of NZ_JAUSUC010000032.1, from coordinate 3,492 downwards.
ATAACGGCACTTTACTTTTTTTGGAATCTTTTAAACAACCTATTTTAATGCAGTGAAACTTAAAAGTATTAATAGAATGAAGGGTATTTTGTGAAAATATATAGTGAAAAAGTCTTGGTTTTCGACTTTTATCCCGCCTTAACGGGCAGTAAAACTTCACCCAAAATGATTTAGAAACAAAGAAGATAGGTAGGGGATAACTGCCCCTAAAGGTGATAAGATCAACTAACATTTAGTGGGAGACGAAGTTTTACTTTATCGTATAGGAAATATTAATTTATGATAATATACTCATACTTTTCTTTAAATGGTATTGTATTATTAAAATAATAATGATAAAATTCTGAATACATTATATAAAAAGAACATTTAGAATAATGTAAACACCCTTAGGAAAGGAGTGACGATATGGCTCAACGATTATTGGAGATTAAGGATCTGCAAACTTCCTTTCATACAGATGATGGGAAAGTAACGGTTGTGAATGGGGTGAATTTTCAAGTTGCGAAAGGGGAGATAGTAGGAATTGTCGGAGAGTCAGGCTGTGGAAAAAGTGTGACCTCACTTTCGATATTAGGTCTTATTCCAAAGGCCACAAGTGAAATTAAAGGGGAAATTTTATTCAATAGTGAAAATTTAATAGCAGCAAGCGAGAAAAGAATGAGGAAACTTCGGGGGAATGAAATCGCTATGATTTTTCAGGAACCTATGACAAGTCTTAACCCAGTTTTTACAATAGGGGAGCAATTATCAGAAGTGCTAAAAATACATAATAAAAGTTTGACGAAGAAACAAGCGAAATTGCGAGCAATTGAAATGCTAAAAAAAGTCGGATTGCCACGAGCAGAAGAATTAATGAAGGAATATCCCCACCAGCTTTCAGGGGGAATGAGGCAAAGAGTGATGATTGCTATTGCTATGATTTGTGTACCAGAATTACTTATCGCTGATGAACCTACTACGGCATTAGATGTGACCATACAAGCACAAATTCTTGATTTAATGAGAAAGTTAAATTCGGAAACAAATACGGCAATTATGCTCATTACCCATGATTTGGGAGTTGTAGCGGAGATGTGCCATCGCATCATCGTGATGTATTCTGGCAAAGTGGTTGAGGAAGCGGATGTCCGAACAATTTTCAAAGATGCCAAACATCCCTATACGATTGGTTTGATTAAATCAGTACCAGATATGAGAAATAAAATAGACCGCCTATACTCCATACCGGGAAATGTACCGAAACCTGGTTCCATCCAAAAGGGCTGCCATTTCGCCCCACGCTGTACCCATGCAATTCAAAAATGTTTGGAAAAGACACCTAAATTAACGAATGTTTCGCAAAATCAAAAGGTTAGATGTTGGTTATATACTGAAGAGGGAGAACAAATAAATGACTGAGCCATTATTACAAGTACATAATCTGCGAAAAAGCTTTCCTATTCATGGTGGGATCTTTGGGAAAAAGATTGGAGAAGTCCGAGCTGTGGACGGTGTGAGCTTTCAAATTCAAAAAGGAGAAACATTAGGATTAGTAGGGGAAAGTGGATGTGGAAAATCCACAACAGGTCGTATGATCCTTAGATTGTTGGATCCGACAGAGGGAAGGATCCTCTTTGAAGGGAAAGAATTAACTGAATTATCCAAAAGAGAAATGAGGAAAATGAGAAAGGAAATGCAGATGGTCTTTCAAGATCCATACGCCTCATTGAATCCCCGACATACTGTTGAGAAAATTTTAGAAGAACCGCTAATCGTTCATGGGATGAAAAATAAGCAAGATCGAAAGAAACGAGTGCATGAATTATTAGAAATTGTCGGGTTAAACAGCTTTCACGCAAAACGATATCCCCATCAGTTTAGTGGTGGTCAGAGGCAAAGAATTGGAATCGCTAGAGCATTAGCTGTTCAGCCGAAATTAATTATTGCAGATGAACCTGTATCTGCTTTAGATGTTTCGATTCAAGCACAAGTATTAAATTTATTACAGGATTTACAAAAGGATTTTGATTTAACTTATCTATTCATTGCGCATGATTTAGGGGTTGTTCGTCATATAAGCGATCGTGTCGGGGTTATGTACCTTGGAAGAATAGTTGAACTATCTGAAAGTGACAAATTATATCGATCCCCGAAGCACCCATATACTCAAGCACTTTTATCAGCCGTGCCTATTCCAGATGTGGATCATCACATCGACCGAATGATTTTAGAAGGAGATGTCCCAAGTCCATCTAAACCATCGAGTGGATGTCCATTTCATACACGTTGTCCCAAAGTAATGAAAGCGTGTTCATCTGAGCTTCCGCCATTTAAAGAAGTGAAGAATGGTCATTACGTAGCTTGTCATCTTTTTGAATGACAGCTTGTAATTATAAATGAAAATTGTTCAATATATTGAACGATCAGAAAGAGGGGAAAAGATGTGAGAAAGAAGTTAGTAAGTGCTCTAGTATTATTATTAGTTTTATCCGCTGCACTTATAGGCTGTACATCATCTAAAACAGATGGCAAAAACAGCGGAGGATCCAAAGGGGGAAATACATTAATATACGGTAAAGGCGGCGATGCGGATAAATTAGACCCAGCTGTTGTAACAGATGGTGAATCCCTAATCGTCACGGAACAAATTCTCGAAACAATAGTTGATTTTGACAAAGATTCAACCGAAATCGTTCCAGGATTAGCAAAAAAGTGGAACATTTCAGAAGATGGGTTGACTTATACATTTGAACTAGAGGAAGGCATTAAATTTCACGATGGAACCGATTTTAATGCAGAGGCTGTAGTAAAAAACTTTGAAAGATGGGCAAAAAGTAAAGATGAAGCTCAATTCGCCTACTATAAGTCTCAGTTTGGAGGATTTGAAGGAGAAGAAAGCGCAGTTATTAAAGAAGTGAAAGCTGTTGATAAACATAAAGTAGAGTTTACATTAAGTCGCCCACAAGGACCGTTTCTGAAAAATTTAGCCATGTCTCCATTTGCAATTTCAAGTCCTGCAGCAATCGAGAAATTTGGAGATAAATACAAAGAAAATCCCGTTGGAACAGGTCCTTTCAAATTTGAAAGCTGGAAACGAAATGATACGATTACGGTTGTGAAAAACGAGGATTATTGGAAAAAAGGACTTCCCAAAGTAGATAAAGTGATTTTCAAAGTAATTGAGGATAACTCGGCACGGTTAAATGCTTTAATTAAAGGAGAGTTAGATTTAATTGATGGCTTAAATCCTAGTGATGTAGGAAAAGTAAAGGAAACAAAGGATTTGAAAATCTTTGAAAGACCATCTATGAATGTAGGATACTTAGGCTTTAATGTAGAAAAGGAACCATTTAATAATGTGAAAGTTCGCCAAGCACTAAACCATGCTGTCAATAAAGAAGCATTAATTAAAAACTGCTTCTTCGCTGTTTAAAGTGTCATAGTAGTGTCCATACTGAATTCTAAACTAATAGAATTCAGGTGATGGAATATGTTAATAGAAGTTCAGGA
>NZ_JAUSUC010000031.1 GCF_030813365.1 Oikeobacillus pervagus | reverse complement strand
ACGATAGCCACCTTGTCTTTCGCTAACAGTTCCTACTGCCAAGCCTGTAGTGGACTTTCACCACCAAGTATCCGCCCATGCAGGGCGCACTTAGAAAAGCCGATTATTCTTAAAAAGGAATAATCGGCTTCTTCATCTTTCTTTTTCATGCTCCATCACTTATCAAAAATAAACGCCCTCGGAGGGAATCGAACCCCCATTTTAAGAACCGGAATCTTACGTGCTATCCATTACACCACGAGGGCATAAACCTATTTTTAAGGCTACGATAATACATTATAAATTATTTATATAGATATTGCAATAGAGAAAGTTTATATTAAAGCTGATTTGGACATGATGAAAGGTGAAAACGCCCCATTGTGGGATCTTGTCGAGAAAAAAAGGAAAAAGTTGAAGTGATTTGTTTGACCTTCATTGACCATCATTGTATCATTACATACATAAAGATTTCTTTGTTTTTCAATTTTTATTAAATAGATTTAAGGAGGAACGAATAGATGAATTTAATTCCTACAGTTATTGAGCAAACTAACCGCGGTGAACGTGCGTATGATATTTATTCCAGACTACTAAAAGACCGTATCATTATGCTTGGAAGTGGAATCGATGATCAAGTCGCAAACTCCATTGTATCACAGCTTTTATTTTTAGAATCAGAAAACCCTGAGAAGGACGTATCTATTTACATTAACAGTCCTGGTGGATCAATTACAGCTGGGATGGCCATTTTTGATACAATGCAATTTATTAAACCAGATGTTCAAACGATTTGTATTGGGATGGCTGCATCTATGGGAGCGTTTTTACTTGCTGCTGGTACAAAAGGCAAACGCTATGCGCTTCCAAATAGTGAAGTAATGATCCATCAACCACTTGGTGGAGCTCAAGGTCAAGCTACTGAAATCGAAATCGCAGCTAAACGTATTCTTTTCTTACGCGATAAATTAAACAATATCCTATCTGAACGTACTGGCCAACCTTTAGATATTATTCAACGTGACACAGAACGCGACAACTTCATGACAGCTGAACGTGCAAAAGAATATGGACTAATTGACCATATTATTACACGTAATGAAGTGAATAAGAATAAATAATCGAAAAACAAATGCGTAAGCTTCTTTTCATTGGCGTACGGATTTCACAAGTTTAGACTGAGATAAAGGAAACAAAGCGAAAAAACTCGGCACCTTATTCGTGTCGAGTTTTATTTTTGCTTGTCGCCGCTGGGCAGTCGCCTTCGCTTTTCTTTGTCTAGCTACGGCTCCTAGCGGCTCGAGGTCATCTGCCCTGCCTTTCTGTGGCTCTGTCGCCACGCCAAGGCTGGACAGATGCTTGTCGCCGCTGGGCAGTCGCCTCCGCTTTTCTTTATTCTTTGGTTATGAATTGGGTTAGTGCTTCCATAGCTGTTTCTTCATCGTGGCCGTTTATGCAGAGTTTGATAGCACTGCCATGGCTTACTGCAAGGCTCATGATTCCCATGATGCTTTTTGCGTTCACGCGTTTTCCTTCCTTTTCTAAAAATATATCTGAAGAAAAACGATTTGCTTCTTGCACGAATAAGGCCGCTGGTCGCGCTTGCAAACCATTTTTCAATTGAACTTCTACTGTTTTTTCTAACATTCTACATTTCCCCCCTACATCATGATAATGAATCAAATATCATCGGTTTTTATACTTTTTCACCAGAACGGAGCTTTTCAGCGATTTCATCAATCTTCCGGAGTCGGTGGTTAATTCCTGATTTACTTATTTTCCCTCCCGATACCATCTCTCCTAATTCTTTCAGTGTGACATCCTGATGTGCCACTCGAAGTTCCGCAATTTCCCTTAATTTATCCGGTAGTACAGAGAGACCCACCTTTTCGTCAATGTAGCGAATATTCTCTACTTGTCTTAATGCCGCCCCAATCGTTTTATTAAGATTGGCGGTTTCACAGTTCACTAACCGGTTGACGGAATTCCTCATATCCCTGAGAATACGAACATCCTCAAATCGAAGTAATGCACTATGGGCGCCAATTACACCTAGAAATTCAGTAATTTTTTCAGCTTCTTTTAAATAGGCGATATATCCCTTTTTTCTTTCTAATGTTTTACTATTAAGATCAAAAGTGTTCATTAATTCACACAAGGAATCACTATGTTCCTTATATAAAGAAAAAATCTCTAAATGGTAGGAGGAGGTCTCTGGATTATTGATAGACCCTCCCGCTAAAAAAGCCCCCCGTAAATAGGAACGTTTGCAGCATTTCTTCTTGATCAATTTTTCTGATATTTGATGAACAAATGTAAAGCCTTCTTCAATAATGTGGAGATCTTCTAGAATAGTCTGTGCCTTTTCTTTTAACCGGACAATATAAACATTGTTTTTCTTCAAACGCATCTTTTTCCGAACGAGTAATTCTACTGTGATTACATAATTTTTCTTCAGTAATGTATAAATCCTTCTAGCGATTGCAGCATTCTCCGTCTGAATATTGACAACGAGGGTACGGTTAGAAAAGGAAAGAGAGCCATTCATTCGGATCAGTGCTGATAGTTCTGCTTTTGCACAACAATCTTTCACTTCTAATGTTGTTAATTCTTTCTTCGTTTCAGAAGCAAATGACATCCTCTTTACCCCTCCTTTTTTTAAAAATGATCGTACTATTTCGGTTGATTTATTAAGGAATATAAAATTCGTGCCACTTTTTTTGTATCATGGCGAATGACCCCATTTGTATAAGACACAAATTCATCCTGTACGACATTCAAACCGATAGAAGTTAAGCGTTCCAAATCATAGATGACTGGCTTAGCTAACTCTTCTTTATACCTTGCTTGGATTTCCGCCGGTATTGGCTTATTATTGACCAGAATTGTATCGATCGAAGCACATTCTAAATGATCATATACCGCTTGGACATGATCACTTGCTGTATAATCTAATGTTTCCCCAGCTTGTGTCATTAAATTGCATATATATACTTTTTTTGCTTTTGCTCGGCAAACGGCCTCTCCTATTTGGGGCACAAGTAAATTAGGTAATATACTCGTATAAAGACTACCAGGGCCAATCACAATTAAGTCGGCTTCAGTAATGGCACGAACGGCTTCTGGCAGCGGTTTCACATTTTCTGGGGTAAGAAATACTCGATCGATCTTTTTACCAGAATAAGGGATCTTTGATTCTCCTGATACAACCGTTTCATCTTCCATAACAGCATGAAGAACAACACTTTGATTCGCGGCCGGGAGTACTTTTCCATGCACATTTAGAACCCTACTCATTTCCTGAACAGCATGGACAAAATCACCTGTAATAGAAGTTAGGGCTGCGATGATTAAATTTCCAAGAGAATGACCAGAAAGTTCATTCGATGTATTAAAACGATGTTGAAATAATTGTTCCACTAATGGCTCAACATCTGATAATGCCGCCAAAACATTTCTAATATCTCCTGGTGGTGGAATATCCATTTCATTGCGAAGTCGTCCAGAACTCCCCCCATCATCTGCCACCGTAACAATTGCCGTTATATCAATAGGATATTTCTTTAAGCCTCGGAGTAGAACTGGCAATCCCGTTCCCCCGCCAATGATTACAACCTTTCGATTTGAAGATGTCATGTTGATATTTCCTTTCTTCTTTTTATATCCCGGTGTGTAATCCTTGTGTGGTAATCTGCTGAGAAGTAATGCCCTATATATTCGGAAAGAGCAACAGAACGATGTTGTCCACCCGTACACCCTATTGCAATCACAAGCTGTCTTTTTCCTTCTCTTTTATAATGCGGCAACATAAACGATAACAGATCCGTTACTTTCTCAAGGAATTTTTGAGTATCATTCCACTTCATAACATAATTGGCCACATCCTCATCCAACCCTGTTCGTGGCCGCATATGTTCAATATAATGTGGATTTGGTAAAAATCGAACATCAAACACTAAATCGGCATCAATAGGCAGACCATGCTTAAATCCAAAAGACATGACGTTTACCGTAAAATAAGCCCTTTTATTCACCGAAAACTCGGTTAAAATTCTTTCACGAAGCTCTTTTGGTTTCATTTCAGAAGTATCATAAATAAGTTGTGCTCTTCCTTTTAACTCTTCAAGAAGCTGTCTTTCTTGCTGGATCCCCTCTAATGGAAGCCCACTAGGAGCAAGCGGATGTGAACGTCTTGTCTCCTTATATCTCCGCACTAAAACAGAATCACTTGCATTAAGAAATAAAATTTGCGGACTTACCCAAGTTGTCTCAACAATTTCATCTAATGCTTTAAATAAATGTTCAAAAAAGTCCCGTCCTCGTAAATCCATGACGACTGCAACTTTATTCATTTTATTTCCCGAGTCTTTCATCAGTTCCAGAAACTTCGGAAGTAATGTCGGAGGGAGATTATCTACACAAAAAAAGCCTAAGTCCTCGAAGCTTTGAATGGCGACTGTTTTCCCTGCACCAGACATTCCCGTAATAATGACTAGCTGTACATCGCTTACGGATCCTGCACTCATATCTTTAATCCCCTCTCTATGTCCTCCTATTAACTCGGATCAAGTCGATAAGATAACAATTCAAAATCTGGTGTATAAGTAAATGTTCCGTAGATGATTCCTTTTCCATGAACCATATAATCTAGTATATGATGATCTCCCTCTGCCATTGGTAAGGTTTTAATTTCATCGATATCATGCCACTTTAATACGCCTTCTTCTGAGCGCTTGACTGAAACGCCATCACTTTCTTCTGCGAAAAAAGTAAACATCATCCATTCATTTAAAATTTCGTCTCCATCCTTCATGATGAAGGTAAAGATTCCTTTTACATTTGGATTACGTAAATAAATCCCTGTTTCTTCACGAAATTCGCGAATCGCAGCATCTCGAATGGATTCGCCAGGTTCCATTTTTCCTCCTGGAGCTACCCACCAACCCCTTCTTGGCTTTTGCAAAAGTAATACTTTATGATCTTTTAATAATAGACAGTTCGTTACACGTTGCATCCACTTCACCTCAAAAGAAATTCAATGCTATTTTATTGAATTCAAACATAAAAAGTAGAATAACTTGTTTATTCCCTTCATTATACTATGTTTTCTTACCATCTCTCAATGAATTCGAAAACATTCTACAAAAGAGGATGCATCTGTTCATCGACGTACGAATTTCGCAGTCTTTGACTGAGATAAAAGAAACACAGCGAGGCATTCCACGAGCTGATGTTGACTTATCGTAGGGAAAAGACGTAGAAATACGCTAGTCGATAGATGCTGGAGCTTGACGATCAAAAGAGGATGCATCTGTTCATCGACGTACGAATTTCGTAGTTTTCGACTGAGATAAAGGAAACACGGCGAGCCGGTTTTGCGAGCAGATGTTGACTTATCGTAGGGAGAAAACGGAGTACGAATTTCGCAGTTTTCGACTGAGATAAAGAACTTTTTAGCTTCCTAAGCAAAAAAAAACACAGGGTTCGCCTGTGTCAAAAATAGGGAAGCATTATATTACTAAAGGGGGTCTATTTCACTTTTCAATTATAAAAGAAAATTATTTCATAATGATTACATACGAATTAAACAATTGTAAAAGAATGTAAAAGAAATAATAAAAATCAGTGGGAGGTTCCCACTGATTTTCCAATTTATTTCACTTTTAATTTTTCTTTTAGTTCTTCAATATAATGCTGTGCTGATTGTGCAGCAATACTACCATCACCAGTTGCTGTTACAATTTGACGTAAAGTTTTTTCACGAACATCCCCAGCAGCAAAAATTCCAGGAACTTTTGTTTCCATTTCACTATTTGTTTCGATATAACCCGCTTCATTTGTAATATTCAAATTAGCGAATGGTTTTGTTAAAGGAACCATGCCGATGTAAACGAAGACACCATCTGTTTTAAATTCTTGCTCCGATCCATCCACAGTTGAAACTAATGTTACACTGCCTACTTTGCCGTCTTTTTCATTAATTTCTTTCACTGTATGATTCCAGATAAAATCAATTTTTTCATTATCAAACGCACGTTGTTGTAAAATCTTTTGGGCACGAAGCTCATCACGACGGTGAACGATCGTAACTTTTGAAGCGAACCGTGTTAAATAAACTCCTTCTTCAACAGCGGAATCTCCCCCACCGATAACAACAAGTTCTTTATTTTTGAAAAATGCACCATCACAAACCGCACAATAAGATACACCGCGGCCTCCTAGTTCTTTCTCTCCAGGTACTCCGATTTTTTTATATTCTGCACCAGTTGCAATGATGATGGCGCGAGTTTTATATTGCTTCGATCCAGCTTGAATTGTTTTATACTCTTCCCCATCGATAATTTCTTGAATATCACCATAAGCATATTCTGCGCCAAATTTTTTGGCATGTTCGAACATTTTATTTGAAAGATCTGGACCAAGTATATGGTCATATCCTGGATAATTTTCTACTTCTTCCGTATTAGCCATTTGTCCGCCTGGAACACCACGCTCGATCATTAAAGTGGATAAATTCGCTCTAGATGTATAAACAGCTGCCGTCATTCCTGCTGGCCCAGCACCAATGATAATCACGTCATAAATCTTTTCCTCAGTCAACTCAAGACACCCCTTTATATGTCGTTGAAAATAATGTCTAAACTATTATTTCCGATATACTCATATCCTATTAAACAACAGGTATAAAGTCCATCATTATGCTTGAAAGATCAGATCTTCTATAAATTTGACATATTTTCTTAAAGTTGAGGGAGAAATATGATATATTTCCGCAATTTCTTTTTGGGATTTTTTCTTTTCTCGAAATTTACACCATAAATATTCAGTTGCTGCTGCAAAGCGATCCTGACTTCCTGGCCGGTATGATTGCTCGAAAAGTGCGGGAAGAGCAGAAAACCATAGCAAGAATAAACCTGTTTCTTCATGTCCAATTGGATGATAACGGTTATATAGTTTAAGAGCGGTCTCATGTGCCATTTCAACAAATTTCTCTTCCGTTTGTCCCGTTAACTCCATCCCCAAAACATAAGCCAAATACCATTTCTCATAAATAGATAATGTCTCGATATCACAAAAATCTGGATGTGAAGTGACTTTCTGCTTATCATCTGTTACAGACAATAAAAAAATACCGAAAAGTCGGTCCTCTTCATATGGGCTGTTCAATCTCTTCACAATAGAAGAAATATGATGCTCGTAACCTAACTTTTCCTGTGATGAATGATTCCAAGGCTCTGAACCTTCTTTTTCTGGGCTCATTTCCTTTACATGCTCCCATACGGTATATGCTGTCTTTTGATGACCAGTTTGATATGCAGCATGAGATAACCAATAATAAAAGCTTGCATCCCCTTGAAATCCTGCTTTATACAATTTTTTCAACCAAAAATATGCGTCTTCAAACTGACCTACTAATGCAAAAGTAGCCCCTAATTTAAATTGATGCTCTGGTATTAACGGTCTAATTTTCCGCAATACTTCAAGTAATTGATTCAATTCATCTTCGCGTTTTTCATAATACATAAAAACAGTTAAATTGCAAAGTGCATGTAAGTTACCAGGGCTTTTTTCTAATACATCATGTAAAATTTCATGGGATTTCTTTAGATCTCCTAAATAATAATAAGCGAGTGCTAAATTATTATAGGCAGACCAAAATTCTGGATACTTGTGAATAATCTCCTCTAGAACAGAAATCGCCTTTTCGAAATTCCCCATCTCAAGTAAGTCCTTTGCCTTATCTTGCATAGTAATAAGTTCGTCTTGTTCGTAAATCGTTTCAATGGCCAAATCCCCATCTAAACGGATCACTTCAAGGAGATCTTCTGCGTCTTCTGCAAACTCTCCATCTGGGTTCTCCTTTAAATAAGCAGTTGTATGTTCAGCTGCTTCCTTAAACATCCCAAGATGGGCATAATTATTAGCCAAAAAATAATTGCATTCATTCATAAACGAATCCAGTTCATCTAGAATGAGGTGCAATAATTGGTTAGATTGTTCATAATTTCCTAATTCAGTTTCGACAATTGCTAATTGACATGCGATGATGGGTTCAAGTGGTTCCAAATCGAATGCGCGGGAAAAATATTTTTTTGCTTTTTTCAAATCCCTGCGTCGATAAGATTTTAATCCTTTTGAAAAGTAATATTCACCTGTTGGAATAAAGGAAACAATTTTCCCCGTTTCGCTCATAATATTTGAGTCTTTTCTCATGAAAGTCCTCCAAAACGTACAGTAATTGATTACTGTAGTATATCATATAATCGAATGTTGACGAAACATGGCGAAGCATTTATTTATGGAGAAGTTTCTAATTTTTTGTTAAATCTTCACTTGTGGTGGAGGATTTTTCATTTTTGAGGATTTTTACGAGGTTTTTAATACCAAAGGGGGTTGATCTGTTCATCAACCCCCTTTGGTATTTATTTTTATTTTTTCTTTTCATGTCGTTCTGCGAGTACGGATAAAACATCTGTTAATGGTAGACGTTGTTCACGCAATAATACTAATAAGTGGTATAGAAGATCAGCTGACTCCCATTTAAGCTCTTCATGACTTCTATTTTTGGCAGCAATAATAACCTCCGCTGATTCTTCCCCGACTTTTTTCAATATTTTATCGACACCCTCTTCAAATAAATAGGTCGTATAAGTACCCTCAGGGCGTTCTTCATCGCGACTTTTAATGACGGACTCGAGCTTATGTAAAATATCATATGGAGATACTTTATCCTCACCGAAAACCGTTTTGTCAAAACAACTAGTTGTCCCAGTATGACAAGCAGGTCCAGCTGGTTCGACTAAAATAACGACCGCATCTTGATCACAATCAATTTTCATACTGACCACTTTTTGAGTGTTTCCACTTGTCTCTCCCTTATGCCAAAGCTCTTGACGGGAACGACTATAAAACCAAGTTTCACCGGTATCCACTGTTTTTTGATAGGATTCTTTATTCATATAAGCTAATGTGAGTACTTCTTTTGTTTTTGCATCTTGAACGATAGCGGGAATTAACCCTTGATTATTCCATTGAATTTCTTCGATGTTCATCGCATATTCACTCCTGACTGTTTTAGGAAATTCTTTACTTCTTGTACACTTGTTTCTTTATAATGGAAAATAGAAGCTGCTAATGCGGCATCCGCTTTTCCTTCTGTTAAAATTTCTAGAAAATGTTCCGCTCCACCTGCACCACCTGATGCAATGACTGGAACCGAAACGGCTTCACTTACCGCTTTTGTAAGGGCGACATCAAAACCCGCCTTTTCCCCATCCCGATCCATACTTGTTAATAAAATTTCTCCCGCTCCTAATTGAACCGCTTCTTGCGCCCATGATATGACTTCTCTATCTGTTGCTTCTCGCCCTCCATGAGTATACACCCGCCAAGACCCTAACTTTTCGTCAAATTTCGCATCAATGGCGACAACAATACATTGAGATCCGAAATATTGGGCTCCCTCTTTGATCACCTCTGGATTTTTTACAGCTGCGGTATTCACCGACACTTTATCGGCCCCTGCCCGCAAGATTCTCTTCATATCATCTAGAGAGTTAATTCCTCCGCCAACTGTAAAAGGGATCGCCAATTGAGAAGCAACATCTTTTACAACATCCTCCATCGTTTTCCTTCCTTCATGGGAAGCTGAAATATCTAAAAAAACAAGCTCGTCTGCCCCTTGATCATCGTAAAAATGAGCAAGTTCAACAGGATCTCCTGCATCACGTAATTGGACAAATTGAACTCCTTTCACAACACGCCCATCTTTCACATCTAAACATGGAATAATTCTTTTCGTCACCATTTATTTCACCTCTTTCAGCGCTTCCTGAACGGTAAACTGCCCCGTATAAATCGCCTTGCCCACAATTGCCCCAACCACTCCAGCTTGTTCATTTTTTTTTATAACACGTAAATCCTCCAGAGAACTAACTCCTCCTGATGCAATGACAGACTTTCCGGTTGCTTTTGCTAGTTCGGTGACCGCTTCAATATTTGGTCCAGATAGCATCCCATCTGTTGCAATATCAGTAAAAATAAAGGTTTCTGCTCCTGCATCTGCAAATTCCTTCCCGATATCAACCGCTTTAACTTGGGATGTTTCAAGCCAACCATGAGTGGCGACAAAACCGTCTTTTGCATCGAGCCCAATCGCAACCTTTTCCCCGTACTTGCGAATGAAACTTTTAACTAAATCCGGATTGGATATAGCTAGGCTTCCAATGATGACACGGTCAATTCCCTTCTCCAAGTAATGAACCACATCTTCTTCCGATCGAATCCCACCGCCGATTTGGACTTTTGCTGGAAGCTTTTGCGCCGCTTCTGAAACGTATTGATCATTCACTCTTTTTCCATCTTTCGCCCCGTCTAAATCGACCATATGAATCCATTCTGCCCCTGCATCTGCAAAGGATTTTGCCATATCGAAAGGGGAGTCTCCATAAATGGTTTCTTTATTATAATCCCCCTGTATTAAACGAACACATTTTCCACCGCGCATATCAATGGCTGGGTAAATTGTAAAACTCATGAGAACACCCCTGATTCCACTAGTTTTGTATATTTATTTAATAATTGCATGCCAACCTCACCGCTTTTCTCTGGGTGAAACTGCATCCCCAATATATTGCCCTTTCCGACAATTGCTGGTATTTCCACATTATATTGAGTGCTTGCAATTAATTCTTCCTTGTCCATTTCTGTTGCATAATAGGAATGGACAAAATAAACGAATCCTTCTTCTACTTTTTCAACCACTGGATTTTCTTGCTGAAATTTTAATTGATTCCACCCCATATGTGGGATTTTGAATGTCTCATTCATACCTTCTGCTGGGATGCGTTTTATTTTTCCTTTTAATAAAGACAAACCCTTGGAGTAGCCGTTCTCTTCACTCTCTTCAAAAAGAAGTTGCATACCTAAACAAATCCCTAATAAAGGTTTTCCTTTTGCTGTGTAATCAAGAAGAAAATTGGTTAATTTTTTCTCATTTAAAAGTTCCATTGCATCTTTAAATGAACCAACTCCGGGTAAAATCAAACCATCCATTGTTTGTAGCTCTTCTGGTGATTCACTAATTTGATAAGGAACATTTAGTCGTTCAAGTGCTTTTCTTACACTGAATAAATTTCCCATGCCATAGTCAACAATTCCAATCATCACAACTTTCCTTTCGTTGATGGAATCCCCTTAACGCGCGGGTCAATGATCGTTGCTTCATCAAGTGCACGTCCTAATGCTTTGAAAATTGCTTCGATAATATGATGAGTATTTTGACCATAATGAACGATCACGTGTAAATTCATTCTTGCTTCTAATGCCAGCTTCCACAAAAACTCATAAACAAGTTCTGTATCGAATGTCCCTACCTTTTGACTCGGTAATTCTCCGCGCATTTCAAAATGAGGACGATTACTTAAATCAATGACCACTTGTGCTAATGCTTCATCCATTGGTACAAAAGCATTTCCATACCGTTTAATTCCTTTTTTATCACCTAAAGCTTGTCTTAAAACATGCCCTAGGCAAATCCCGATGTCCTCTGTCGTATGATGATCATCGATTTCAATATCTCCTTTTGCGTGAACCGTTAAATCAAATTGGCCATGCTTTGTAAATAAATCGAGCATATGGGTTAAAAAAGGAACATTCGTATCTAACTCTGCTTTGCCCTCTCCATCAATCCCAAAAGCTACCTCCACATCGGTTTCATTCGTCTTTCGTCTGATTTCTGCAAATCTTTCTGCCATTCTTCATCCCTCACTATGTTGGAAATGTACTTTTTTATTTAAAACGTGCTTCCACTGCACGTGCATGAGCTTCCAATCCTTCTAATCGAGCAAAAGCGGCAATCTTTTCATAGTTTCGCTGCAATGCTTCCTCACTATAAGCAATAATGCTTGATTTTTTCATAAAATCATCTACACTTAGCGGACTAGAAAAACGTGCTGTTCCATTTGTCGGTAAGACATGATTCGGTCCCGCAAAATAATCTCCTACTGGTTCAGAACTGTATCTTCCTAGAAAGATCGCTCCCGCATGGCGAATATGTTTGACAATTTCGAATGGATTTTTCGTCATTACTTCTAGATGCTCCGGCGCCAGTTGATTGACAACATCGAGCGCTTGAAATAAGTTATCCGCTACATAGATCGCTCCATAGTTTTCAATTGATTGCTTGGCAATTTCGTATCTTGGTAAGTCAGCAAGTTGACGTTCTACCTCGATCGCCGTTTGTTCAGCGATGTTTTGCGAAGTAGTGACTAATACAGAACTCGCACGCATATCATGTTCTGCCTGAGATAGAAGATCCGCCGCCAATTCTCTTGGAATCGCTGTTTCATCAGCTAAAATTGTAATTTCACTTGGCCCTGCAATCATATCAATATCAATATCGCCAAACACTTCTCGTTTTGCTAATGCGACATAAATATTTCCAGGTCCAACGATTTTATCAACAGGACGAATCGTTTCCGTTCCATAGGCCAATGCCGCAACGGCTTGTGAGCCTCCAACTTTCCAGATTTCTTTTACACCTGCTTCATTGGCAGCCACTAACACTCCGTCAGGTAAAGAGGTTGTTTTACCAGGTGGCGAAACCATGGCAATTCTTTTTACCCCAGCTACTTTGGCCGGCATCACATTCATTAATACAGAAGAAGGATAGGCTGCCGTTCCCCCTGGGACATATACACCGACTGAATCAAGCGGGGTCATTTTTTGTCCAAGAACACTGCCATGTTGATCAGCATAAAGCCATGTTTCTCGTAATTGTTTTTCGTGAAATTTCCGAATATTGGCCGCAGCTTCTTTTATGATGTCAATATGTTCTTGTTTCATATTTTCGTAAGCTTGGTCAATTTCTTCTTGTGTTACTTTTAAACTCGTTAACTCTACTTGATCAAATTGCTTCGTATAATCAAATAATGCTTGGTCCCCTTGTTCTCTTACTGTTCGAATAATTTGTTGTACAGTTTTTCTTTGTTCCTCTGTCCCGCTGTCGACGGAGCGTTTTATCGACACTTCCTTCGTGATTTGCTGAATTTTCATAAACACATCACCTTTTCTTGTACAGGGGGGCGTCAAAATTCCACGACTTTGCCCCGCCCCTTCCTCGTTTGATTATTGATTCATTTTCACGATTATTGTTTTTCTAAAATAACGTCATTTAATCGATCGACTAATTCTTGTATCCGCTCGTTTTTCATTCGGTAACTCACTGGATTGACAATTAATCGAGAAGTGATATCCACAATATGTTCATATTCGACAAGACCATTTTCCTTTAATGTTCTTCCTGTTGAAACGATATCGACAATACGATCGGCAAGACCAATGATTGGCGCTAATTCAATTGAACCATTTAATTTGATAATCTCTACTTGTTCTCCTTGTTCACGAAAATAAGAAGAAGCTACTCTCGGATACTTCGTTGCAATTTTCGGAGCTACTTCATTCATCTTTGTATCAGGAAGTCCCGCAACAGCTAAATAGCATGGACTAATTTTTAAATCAAGTAGTTCATACACATCTCTTTCTTCTTCCAGCATGACATCTTTCCCTGCAATCCCAAGATCCGCCACACCATATTCAACATAGGTAGGCACATCCATTGGTTTCGCTAATATAAATCTAAGTTGTTCTTCCTCTATTTCAATAATGAGCTTTCTGGATTCATCAAATTCTGGAGGAAGCTGATAATTTGACTTTCGAAGCAAATCGACAGCTTCATGAAAGATTCTTCCCTTAGGCATTGCAATTGTTAAATAAGACATTATCGCTTCACCTCGGCATTCACTGTTGAACCTACATAGAAATGGACTTGATCAAAAGTACTCGTAAAGCTATCTACATCGCCTACTCCTACAATATCTTGTAAGACGACAGATTCGCCATTTTTTCTTAATTTTTTTGCCTGTAGAATCGCTTCTTTACGTCGATCTTTACTAAATAAAATACATTGAGTTTCTTCAGTTGATTCGGATGTTCCAATCGCTTCCAATAAATAATCTACCCGTACACCAAACCCTGTTGCACTTGCAGGATAACCAAATTTTTGTAGAAGGTCATTATAACGACCACCATTTCCAATTGGATACCCCACCTTATCGGCGTAAACTTCAAATAAAATCCCTGTATAATAACTCATATGACTAACGAGTGATAAATCAAATTTCACATATTGATCTACACCATACTCTTGTAATAATCCCCAAAGTTGCTTTAACTCACGTACGGCCTGTAATCCTTCTTCTCCTTCAATCAGCTTATAAGCTTGATCTAAACATTTTTCACTACCGTTTAAATTCAAGAAGGTTAGGAGTCGTTGTTGATCAATGGATGACAGTGGCAATTGTTTTACATGCTCTTTAAATCCAACATAGTTTTTTTCGTATAAATAGCGGCGAAGGGTACTCGCACGATCTTCAGTTCCTAGGATTTGATTAAATAATTCCCCTACATATTGGATATGACCGATGGAAATTTGAAAATTTTCTAGTCCAATTTCCCGTAATGAAGAAACCATTAAAGCAATGATCTCTGCATCAGCACTAACAGTATCGTCCCCAATATTTTCAATCCCTAATTGTTCAAATTCCGCAGCTCTTCCGCCTTCCCGTTGCTGTGCCCGATACACATTAGCACGATAGGCTAGACGTAATGGGACTTGCTCTTTTAATAATTTCGCTGCCGCAAACCTCGCAATTGGTGCCGTCATTTCCGGTCGCAACACAAGTGTGTGACCTTGCTGATCGAGAAGTTTAAATAACTGTTGATCCAAAATCGCCGAGGCGGTTCCAACCGTTTCATAATATTCTAGTGTTGGAGTCTCGATAAACTGATATCCCCAGGATTTAATTTCTTTATACATACTCTGCTTTATTTTTCGTTTCTCTTCATAAATATGTGGGAGTGTGTCCCTCATCCCAACAGGCTTTTCAAACATAAAAAGTTTTGACATAAGATCACCCAATAGATTTATTTTTCCGAAATCCTTTAGTCTGCTAATATGCTAATGAATTGAAGTTACTATGTAGTTTAGCCCTCATCCCAAAACAAGTCAAGAAAAAATCACCCTTCCCTTCACATTTTACAATTCCTTTAAAGAGATTTCCCTTATTTTGGATGGTGCCTGGCACCTGTAAAAATATGACATCTAAAACCAAAACCACATGGGGTGCTTGTCCTCATGTGGTTTTGGGTGGTCTTGTTTTTATGCTACTGTTGATTGTTGGTTGGCTGTGATGGATTGTTTGTGTTTGATGATCATCCATGCATACCATAGGAGTACGATTCCTGTTAGTATAAATCCGATGATCATGGATGTATTATATGGTAATTGTAATCCTTCTGGTGCATAGAAAATATACGTACAGACGACAGCTGTCATAAAGATAGCCGGGACTCCTGCGATCCAATGGAATTTATGCTGTTTCAATAAATATATAGCAGCTGTCCATAACATGACTGTCGCGACAAACTGATTTGTCCATCCTACATACCGCCATAAAAATGAGTAATCAATGGTTGATAGATAGAAAGTGGGTGCCCCTACTGCTAATGTGATGAAAAGAATCATCCCTCTATTATCAGTGTTCATAAATTTCGATAATAGATCTGTCAACATCATCCTTGAAGACCGAAGTGCTGTATCCCCTGTTGTGATCGGTAAAATAATAACACCTAAAATCGCTAAAATACCACCTAATGTTCCTAATAGAGAAGTAGAAATTTCATTTACTACCCCAGCTGGACCACCTGCAGCCATCGCTTCTTGAAGCCCACCTGTTCCACCGAAAAAGGTCATTCCCGCTGCGGCCCAAATAAGGGCAATAATTCCTTCACCAACCATCGCACCGTAGAAAATTTTGCGACCATCAGACTCTTTTTTCATTGTACGAGCCACGATTGGGCTTTGAGTACAATGGAACCCAGAAATAGCCCCACAAGAGATTGTCACCATTAGAAGTGGCCATATTGGCAACTCTCCGGGATGTAAATTTTCAAATGTTAAATTCGGAATCGAACGATCCATAAATAATAATGCGATTGCAATTGAAACGGCCATAAAGATTAAAATAGCTCCAAAAATCGGATAAATTTTTCCAATGATTCGATTCACTGGTAAAACAGCGGCTAAAATAAAATAAACAAAAACAAAAACAAGTGCCATTGTGAAATTAAGTGGAGTAATTTGATCAATTAACTGTGCTGGACCCGCTACAAATGCGGCAGCAACTAAAACCATTAAAATAATTGACATGATATTAATAATTGCCTTCATAGCATTTCCTAAATAACGGCCAACGAGTGATGGATACTGTTCCCCATTATGCCTTAGTGACAGCATCCCAGAAAAATAATCATGAACCCCGCCTGCAAAAATACAACCAATGACGATCCAAATAAACGCAACTGGACCATACAGGGCACCAGTAATAGCCCCGAAAATCGGACCTAATCCAGCAATATTTAATAATTGGATTAAGCTTCCTTTCCACCAACTCATTGGTACATAGTCCATACCATCTGCTTGTGTATAGGCTGGTGTTTGTCGACTATCGTCAATACCAAATATTTTTTCCACTACTTTGGCATAAACAAAATAACCTGCAACCAGCAGAAATAATGATGCAAAAAAAGTAACCATGTGAATCTCTCCTTGATGTGGAATAAAAAATAATTTTAATATAGTGAATATTCTATATATATTACTTTTGAAAAACAACCCTTTTTCGAATAAAAATTCAGAAAATTTACGATTTTCAATAAAATTCCCTATATTAAGAAACAAATCCCACATCATCAAAACGATTTCAAAATAATATTCTCCCCCCCAAATGCGGAAGCGCCTGATCATCGGCGTACGGATTTCGTAGTTTTCGACTGAGATAAAGGAAACACAGCGAGGCATTCCACGAGCTGATGTTGACTTATCGTAGGGAGAAAACGGAGAAATTCGCTAGCCGATAGGCGCTGAAGCTAGACGTCAACAAATGCGGAAGCGCCTGATCATCGGCATACGGATTTCGCAAGTTTCGACTGAAAGAAAAACAGTTTATAGCCACTGCATTGTCTCAGCTTCCCCATCACCCCATCCTTGCAAAAATAAAAAAGCGTTAATGCCCATCATGACATCAAACGCTTTTATTTTTAGTAGAATTGTTCTTTCTTTCCTCAAGTTGCTCTTTCGTGTAAATAATCTTCATAGGGTTCCCCCCCACAAGAGCACCTGGAGGAACATCCCGATTGACAAGTGTACTAGCAGATATAATTGCTCGATCTCCAATGCAAATTCCCGGTAAAATGGTGCAATTTGCCCCAATCATCACTTCTTTCCCTATTTCCACCTTTCCAAGTCGATATTCCTCAATTAAGTATTCATGAGCTAAAATCGTTGTATTATAGCCAATAATCGAATTGTCTCCGATTGAAATAAATTCGGGAAACATAATGTCTGGGACGACCTTATAAGCAATAGAAACTTTGTGACCAATTTTCATTCGTAAAAAGGTCCGATATAACCAATTTTTCACAGAAACAAAAGGGGTAAAGCGCCCAAGTTCAATAATTAATGTATTTTTCGCGACTTTCCAGAAGGATACTGTTTTGTATATATTCCATAGGGAGTTAGCTCCTTCTACACGAAATCGTTCCGTCCGTCTCATGTCCGTTCTACTCCGACAATTTTAAAGATGTCGGTTATCTCTTCTAACATATAGTCAGGGTGAAAGGTGGAAAGAAATTCTTTCCCTTTTAAAGACCATGCAACACCAGCGGTCAAGGTACCCGCATTTTTTCCACCTTCAATATCATGATAATTGTCGCCAATCATGATGGCTTCTTCTGGTGTAGAATGAAGTAATTTTAAAGCTTTAAATAATGGTTCTGGATTTGGCTTAGGGTGCCGGACCTCATCCAATGAAATGATCACATCAAAGAACGGTTCAAGCTTCGTCAATTTTAATCCTTGGATGACTGTTTTTCTAATTTTCGTAGAGACAATCGCTAGCTTAAATCCTTGTTCTTTTAACACTTTAATCGTTTCATAGACTTTCGGAAACTCTGTAACCAGTTCATCATGTTTCTCTTGGTTAAAGGTACGATAATGCTGACACATCTCTTGAACACGATCTTGGTCTAAAGATGAGAACGTCTCTTCCAATGTAGGACCCATAAATGGATACACATCTTCACGTGTATATTTTCCAGGGTAGTAGTGATTTAAAGTATGCAAAAAACTTGAGATAATCAATTCATTTGTATTAATCAACGTTCCATCTAAATCAAATAATAAGGTCGTAATCTTATTCGTCATAACGATACTTCCTTTCTTCTTGATAGCTCCGCCCGCTTCCAAAGATTAGACACGATCAGAGTTAAAATAACCGCAGTGATCACTCTAATGAGCAACAATGGTAATACTGGAATTCCAAGCGGGACAAATATGAGAGTGTCCTCGACGACCGCATGACAAGCAACTAAGAAAATAAAAGCAAGCGTCACGTCTTTCCGGCTCACTCCATCTTCTTCGACTGCTTGAATCATGACACCCGCTCCCATTGCCAACCCAAATAATAGACCAGCCGCTAAAGTGGTCGAAGTATTTTCCTTCATTCCTAAAAATCTTGTTAAAGGAGCCGTCCATTTCGCAAAGATGTCTAACCACTTTAAATCTTTTAATATTTGAATGCCAACCATGAGTGGAATGACAATGATCGCTAATTGAAAAACTCCGGTTCCTGCCTTTTCCAAACTATGTAAAAATAACTCTCCTGCCCCGGTTATTTGCTCTTCCTTAGGAGAAATCATCCCATATTGGGCGATTTCACCTCCACCTTTCCACATTAGATTAATAAGCATCCCTGAAAGAACGGCAAGACCTACCCTTACTGCAATCATAATCCAAATCTTGACGCCTACTCTTGTGGCTACACTCGATTCAATAATCAAATTATGTGAAAATGACAGCATCACCGCGATGATAAACACTTCTTTTACTGTCAATTCAACCGATAAAATCCCTGCGATTCCCGCATATAAATTTAGGAAATTTCCTAACACAATTGGGATGGCTGCATCACCTGATAACCCGAAGATTCCCATAATTGGACTAATGAAATCAATCATCCAAGGCAAAACAGGTGTATATTGCAAAAATGTCACAATCAATGTCACAGGGAATACAATTTTTCCTAATGTCCAAGTGGTTTTTAGTCCAACTAATAACCCCTTTTGAATTGTTTTAAACATTCCCCATCTCCATCCTTTTCCCCTATTTTCCCATCAAAAGTCACAACCTTAGTTTTTCTCTTAAAAAGGATGGCCCATTATGGTATCTATTTATATCTTAGTTTCTCTTCTTCAAGTATGGTTTTGACTGTTAAAGACCTTACTCTTCTTTTACATTATATTTTGAACTAGCCATCCCTGTTTTACGACGTACAATCCATAGAATAATTGCGATGAAAAGAAGCACGATTGAGATTACTTGTGCCATTCGCAAATATTCGGATAGCATTAAACTATCGGTGCGAAGCCCCTCAATAAAGAAACGGCCAATTGAATACCAAATAAGATAAGATAAGAAGATCTCCCCTTGTCTAATCGATGTTCTTCTTAAAGATAATAAAATCACAAATCCAATTACATTCCAAATCGATTCATATAAAAAAGTGGGATGATAATAAGTACCTTCAATATACATTTGATTGATGATGAAATCAGGTAAATGAAGATTTTCTAAAAAAGTCCGTGAAACTTCGTCCCCATGTGCTTCTTGATTCATGAAATTTCCCCAACGACCAATTGCCTGCCCTAGAATAATACTCGGGGCTGCAATATCAGCCAATTTCCAGAAAGAGATATTTCTCACTTTTGAAAATACGAATGCACTCGCAACAGAACCGATCAAAGCACCATGGATCGCAATTCCACCTCTCCAAATTTTAATGATATCACCCGGGTGTTGTGAGTAATACTCCCATTCGAATAGAACATAATAAATACGTGCACAAACAATAGCAGCGGGAATGGCCCAAATGATTAAATCAGCAAAAATATCTTTATTCCAGCCAAGCCTTTCCGATTCACGCATGGCCAAATATAAACCAAGTGCAATTCCAACCCCAATAATGATTCCATACCAATGAACTTGAATAGGACCAAGTTCAAGTGCAATGGGATTTAGAGGATACCCACTCATGTCCATTCCACCCTCCCCTTTCTTTGATTGTTAATCATTATAAATATCTCCGCTTGCTCCCTTATCTTGTATGACATTTGCAAGCTTTTCAGTAAATTCTTTAGCAGCGTTCACTCCCATTCGTTTAAGGCGGAAATTCATGGCGGCTACTTCAATGATGACAGCAAGGTTTCTTCCTGGACGAACGGGTAAAGTAATTTTCGTAATTTCTGTATCAAGAATTTTTATTTTCTCATCATCCAGCCCTAGACGGTCATAATGTTTCGTAGAATTCCAAAGCTCTAAATCGATATTCAGAGTGATTCTCTTGAAACTCCTCACGGCACCTGCTCCAAATAATGTCATCACATTAATAATTCCTAAACCACGGATTTCAAGTAAATGCTCAATTAATTCGGGGGAACTACCGACTAAAGTTCCTAAATCCTCTTGTCTAATTTCAACGCAATCATCCGCAACTAAGCGATGTCCGCGTTTTACCAATTCAAGGGCTGTCTCACTTTTCCCGACACCACTTTGCCCTGTGATCAGAACCCCAACACCATATACATCCACTAACACACCATGTATGGCTGTCGTTGGAGCCAGCTTACTTTCCAAATAATTGGTTAAATGACTTGATAATCTCGTCGTTTTCATATTGGATTTCATGACGGGGACTGCCGCATTTTCCGAAGCAATGATTAATTCCTCTGGCACCTCTAAATCACGCGAAATAATGATGCATGGTGTAATATCGGCACATAATTTTTCCATCCGGATCGTTTTTTCCTCTGTTGATAATCTTTTAAAGAATGTAATCTCTGTTTTTCCAAGAAGTTGAATCCGTTCTGCAGGATAATAATTGAAAAATCCGGCAATTTCCAACCCTGGTCTCGAAATATCACTCGTTGTAATAGGGCGATGTAATCCTTCTTCACCACTTATTAATTCCAAATCGAATTGGTCAATTAAATCTTGAGTACGTATTTTAGCCATTTCGATCCCTCCAATCTTCTATAGGTCAACTTGATTTGCCGTCATTTTTATTTTCCAATGAAGTTTCTCTTTATTGTAGCATTTTTTTTTATAGAACTAAACTAATGGTTCATCGCCTTTTGTGGCTCGTTCTGTAACGAATTTCTTGTTTCTACATAAAATATTCTAGGACAAGATTTCAAGGAGGAAAGAATGATGAAAATGATGTTAGATGCTGGTCATGGCTATAGTACCCCTGGAAAACGTAGTCCTGATGGTTTTCGCGAATATGAATTTAATCATGCTGTGGCCAATTATGCAAAAGACTTCTTGAAACAATATAAAGACATAACCATATATTTCGCCCATTCCGATCAACGTGATGTCCCACTAATCGAAAGAACAAACTTAGCCAACCATTTAGGAGTAGATATATATATTGCCATTCACGCAAATGCTTATGGATCCTCTTGGAATGGGGCAGAGGGAATTGAAACGTATGTTTACCCATCAAGACCGTCTGAGGCTGTAGCCCTTGCCAACAGAATCCAAAGAAATATCGTGATTGCAACTGGAAGAAAAGACCGTGGCGTGAAAACTGCCGATTTTCACGTCCTTAGAGAAACGAATATGACGGCTGTATTAATTGAAGGTGGGTTTATGACCAATAAAGAGGAAGCGAATCTCCTAAGATCCGCCTCTTACCAAAAGGCTGTCGCAGAGGCCATTGTAAAAGCAGTTGCTGAACAATATCATCTTCAAAAAAAGGAAAATCAACCGGAATCACCTACCGCGCCACCTACACAAACCTCTTACTACCGCGTGCAAGTGGGAGCCTTTCATAATAAGGAAAATGCCCTTTCCCTTGTAAAGAAACTAAAAGAAAAAGGTTTTGAGGCTTATATCCCTGAAAAAACCTCTGCTTCTAACTTATATCAGGTACAGGCAGGGGCCTTTTATAATAAGGAAAATGCTCAAGACCTTGTAGACCAATTAAAAAAAATAGGGATTGAATCCTTTATCCATTTGGATTAAAACGGGAAGGCGGAAGAAATTTCTTCTGAGTGACCGCCTTCGTTCACCCAATGTGAGACTTCCATCCCCTTTTCCTATTACGAAGTTCATTATTCCAGCCCGTTAATCTCCAATAAAAAGACTCTCTGGTTAAAAAACCCAAAGAGTCTTTTTATTGCCGATATAAAGTGAAACTTCATCCCCCACTGAATGTTAGTTGACCTTATCAGATCTAGGGACACCTATCTTCTTTGTTTCCACATCATTTTGAAGTGGAGGTTTTACTGCCAGTTAAGGTGGGATAAAATGCCCGTTTCCATTCTTTTTAGCGTTTGTCTTTGGAAAGAATGGTATTTTGGAGGACGACATTAAAGAGCGACATCAGAACCGCCATGAGTAAGGCCATCCCAAATCCAGAAATATTAAATGAATCCCCCATTATTGAATCGGTTAATAACAGAGTAAGAGCATTGATGACAAATAAAAATAAACCTAACGTTAAAATCGTTGCTGGCAATGTAAATATAATTAAGATTGGCTTGACTAATAGATTTAAGATTGATAGCAGTATACTTGCCATAACAGCTGCTCCAAAACCGGAAACATAAACACCCTCAAAATATCCTGCCATCGCCAAAAATAAAACTGCATTTAAAAGTATACTAATTAACCATCTCATTCAATTAAAACATCCTCTTCATTTGATAGTACAAACATTAGTAATCCATATGAGATCACTAAAGGAAACATTCCTGATGGAAATAAAAATAAAATAAACAGTACACGAACAACTGAGGAATGAATACCCAACCATTCCGATAGTCCACCCAATACTCCAGCTATTTTTCGGTCATGAGTCGAACGAGTTACTTTTTTCATATTACACCCTTCTTTCTAATGAATCCTTTACATTTTATTCTTCCATTAAAAGAGGGTTTTATCCTTAACAGGTGTAACTCCCCATCCAAAAATGAAAAGGTTTAGCTACTAGTAATCCATCCTATCATGATCCTTTTCATTGTGGGATTTCTTTAATCATAACCGAACCCGTCTTGGACTCTCCTTGAATAGAGGTCTTCAATGATTCATCTTCACTTTGAAAAATCATTTGTTTCTGAATCATTTCCTTTTTATTTTCAATGATACGAACATTTTGCTCAGGAACAAGTAAATTTCCTAAATTGGTTTTGATTTCGCCTTGAATTGGGGTATTGGCAGGGATATTCACTTCTATATTTCCAGTAACTGCTTTCACCTCAATGCTTTTAGCAGTTGAATTACGAATCAAACAGCTGATATTTCCATTGAAAGACTTTGCTTCAATTTCTTTTAGAGTTCCATCCATTTGAATGGAACCTGTAATCGTTTCAGCTTCTAACTTTCCACAGTTGGCCTCCGTTATATACATTTGCCCGTTTGCCGCTTCGGCTTCCATTTTTTCAGCTATTATTTTGCGAATATCAATTTTTCCGTTTCCAGTTTTTATTTCGAAATCATTCGTATGAATGTTTCTTCCATCAAAGGAACCGTTTAAAATTTTTACGGAAATTTTATTCAAAAGTGTGTTTGGAATGAAAAATGTCGTCTCTACCTTCATCCACTTAAATGGGGTTGAAAAGGATAGGACACCATTTCGCACATTGAAATGTGAATTCCGTAAAAAGGTATCTCTTGCTTCGTCCAATTGATTGGAATGATACACTTTTACTTGGCATTCAACTCGAACATCTTCTTGTTCCCAAGGCGAAAGAATGACATTTCCATAGGCCATATCCACTTTTATTTCATTTAAATTAGGCTGTGAATGTTGGAATACATGTGAAAACTCAACAGCCTTTCCTAGTTGAAGATCGATTTCTTTGACTTTCGTGACCGCCATTTGAACAAAATTAAGTAATTTTTCTTTTGTCTGTTCAAAATTACTTTTCGAAGTAGATTCCGATTCTTCTTTCTGTTTCTCGGAAACAACCTCTACAAGTTCATTCATCATTTTCGATTCTTTTTGATCTTTTGTTTTCGTTTCCTCATCTAAAGCTTCAAGAAGGGTCAATGCATCATTCGCTGTAATAGCTCCTTTTTCGACAAGTTCTAATATTCGTTTTCTCTCATCCTGCATATTGATCACCCATCCATTTCCATATTTATCCTGCTTCTTACAACCGTTTTCAAAACAAAAGCATTCTAAAATAAAGTGAAACTTCATTCAGTGGGGGCTTTATCCCCCACTGAATGTTAATTGAGCTTATCGGGTCTTTAGGGGCCGTGATCCTCCACCTCCAAATCACATTTGGAGGTGGAGGTTTTACTGCCCGTTAAGGTAGGAGAAAAAGAGAATGTTAATTTGCTAATGCCTCTTCATCTGCAATGATCGTCACATCTGGATGTTGATTTAAAACGGAAGCAGGTACATTTTCCGTTACTTCCCCTTTTAAGATTTCTTTTAAAATTGGAGCTTTTGTTTTCCCAGAAGCTAATAATACGATTTTCTTACTGTTCATAATCGTTTGAATTCCCATCGTGATGGCCTTTGTTGGCACTTCTTCAATCGTATTAAAAAAGCGAGAATTGACTTCAATGGTCGATGGTGAAAGGTCGACAATATGCGTTTTTGATTGAAAAGAAGTCCCCGGTTCATTAAAACCGATATGTCCATTAACGCCGACCCCAAGTAACTGCAAATCAATTCCACCTAGTTGTTCAATCGTCTGTTCGTATTGATGACATTCATTTTGAAAATCATCTGATACCCCTTTTGGTACATGGGTATGTTGCTCTAAAAGGTCAATATGTTGGAATAAATATTGATTCATAAAATAATGATAACTATATGGGTTATTTGGCTTTAATCCAATATATTCATCTAAGTTAACCGTTTTAATTTGATTATAAGGTGTTTTATTTTTTTTATGATCTTCAACAAGCAATTCATAAGTTCCAATGACAGATCCGCCAGTAGCTAAACCGAGAACTGAATTGGACTTTTCTTTAATTTGCTTTAATAATATTTGCGATGCTTTTTCACTTAAATCTTTGTATGTAGCTACTCGAATGATGTTCATGTATTTTCCCCCACATCCACTTTTTATTCTTTTATATTAGCATCTCATCTTCCATTTTTCCACAATGTCACTTATTAGGCACAATTTGTTTGAAGATGGGTTTTCCCATTTATATTCCAAAATTATATCATAGTAGATGCAGGGGAACTTGTTCATTTTTAATTAGATTGTTCTGCTAATTCCATTTCGGAAATACGATCTTGCATGCGCTTGCGGTCTCGTTCTAATATTTTCTTCAAATATTTACCTGTATAGGAACC
Organism: Oikeobacillus pervagus; assembly: GCF_030813365.1. NCBI lineage: Bacteria > Bacillati > Bacillota > Bacilli > Caryophanales > Bacillaceae > Oikeobacillus > Oikeobacillus pervagus. The sequence goes on along the minus strand of NZ_JAUSUC010000031.1, from coordinate 12,256 downwards.
CTTCACTTCCGCTACTTCCTCTGGGGTTCCAACCGCAATGATCTTTCCTCCCTTATCTCCGCCTTCAGGACCAAGATCAATAATATAATCTGCCGCTTTAATCACGTCTAAATTATGTTCGATCACTAAAACGGTATCCCCATTTTCCACAAGACGTTGCAGGACAAATAGTAATCGTGAGATATCATCGACATGAAGCCCTGTTGTAGGCTCATCTAATATATAAATAGAACGACCTGTTGAGCGGCGATGGAGTTCAGAAGCTAACTTCACCCTTTGTGCCTCCCCTCCTGATAACGTCGTCGCTGGTTGTCCCAGTTTCACATAACCTAAACCGACATCGACAATCGTTTGTAGCTTCCGTTTTATTTTAGGGATGTTTTCAAAAAACTCTAATGCATCTTCTACATTCATTTCTAAAATATCTGCGATGGTTTTACCTTTATATTGCACATCTAAGGTTTCACGGTTATACCGCTTTCCATGACATACTTCACAGGGAACATATACATCTGGAAGGAAGTGCATTTCAATTTTAATAATCCCATCTCCTCGGCAAGCTTCACAACGCCCACCCTTGACATTAAAACTAAAACGTCCTTTTTTATACCCACGTACTTTTGCTTCATTTGTTGCTGCAAACACATCGCGGATATCATCAAAGACACCTGTATAGGTTGCCGGGTTTGAACGAGGAGTTCTACCAATAGGCGATTGATCAATATCAATGACTTTTTCTAAATGTTCGATCCCTTTAATTTCCTTGTGTACTCCCGGTTTACTTTTCGCTCTATAAAGCTTTTGGGCTAATGATTTATGTAAAACTTCATTCACTAATGTACTTTTTCCTGAACCCGATACACCCGTAACCGCTACAAACGTACCTAGTGGGATTTTCACTTTTACATTTTTTAAATTATGTTCCTTTGCCCCGACGATCTCTAAAAATCGACCATCAGAGGATCTTCGTTCAAGAGGTAAAGGAATAAACTTCTTCCCTGATAAATATTGACCCGTTAAGGATTTCGGATCTTTCATTACTTCATCAGGAGTTCCCGCTGACACAATTTCTCCGCCATGCACTCCCGCTCCAGGCCCAATATCGATTAAATAATCGGCAGCTATCATCGTATCCTCATCATGTTCTACAACGATTAATGTATTGCCAATATCCCTCATATCTTGCAATGTTTGAATGAGCCGGTCATTATCACGCTGATGAAGGCCGATCGAGGGTTCATCTAAAATATAGAGTACTCCTGTTAATTTTGAACCGATTTGAGTTGCCAAACGAATTCGCTGTGCTTCCCCTCCAGAAAGCGTTCCAGCAGCTCGGCGCAAGGATAAATAATCAAGTCCGACATTGACGAGAAAACCTAATCGTTCACGAATTTCCCGTAAAATGAGTTGGGCAATCTTCATTTCCTTCTCACTTAATGTTAAGTTGTGAAAAAATTGATCCGCCTCTTCAATGGAGAAACTAGATATTTCCCCTATATGTAACCCATCAATTTTCACTGCTAAGCTTTCTTTTTTTAAGCGATGCCCTTTACATGTTGGGCATTTTTGCTCAGCCATATATTTTTCCATTTGTTCGCGAACATACTCAGAGCTTGTTTCCCGGTAACGTCGCTCCACATTGTGGATGACTCCTTCAAACTCAATATGGCCTTCACGAACTTGTCCAAAATCATTTTCATAACGGAAATATATTTTTTCATTATCAGAACCATATAACACCTTTTTGAATAAATCTTCCGGAATATCTTTCACGGGAATGTCCATGTCAATCCCGTAATGATCACAAACTGCTTTAAGTAATTGCGGGTAATATTGTGAACTTGTCGGTTCCCAAGGGGCTAGGGCATGTTCATTTAAACTTAGTTCCCAGTTAGGAATAATTAAATCAATATCTACTTTTAACTTGGAACCAAGACCATCACAAGTTGGACAAGCTCCAAATGGACTATTAAAAGAAAACATCCGAGGCTCTAATTCACCAATTGAAAAGCCACAATGGGGGCATGCATGATGTTCACTAAAAAGTAATTCTTCTTGACCGATGATATCGATCATTACTCGCCCTTCCCCTAACTTCAAGGATGTTTCAAGGGAATCGGCAAGGCGCGACTCAATTCCCTCTTTCACAACAATTCGGTCGACTACCACTTCAATTGAATGTTTTCTATTTTTTTCTAGTTCAATCTCTTCCTCTATATCACGCATTTCACCATCTACACGAACACGGACATACCCTTGTTTTTTTATATCCTCAAGAACTTTCACATGAGCTCCTTTTCTTCCGGAAACGATGGGAGCTAACACTTGTAACTTCGTCCGTTCTGGATATTCTAAAATTCGGTCGACCATTTGTTCGATTGTCTGTGAAGTAATTTCAATCCCGTGAGTTGGACAAATAGGGTGGCCAACACGTGCAAACAGCAAGCGTAAATAATCATGGATTTCTGTTACTGTCCCAACTGTTGAACGGGGATTACGACTCGTTGTTTTCTGATCAATGGAAATGGCAGGTGAGAGCCCATCAATCGCATCAACATCTGGTTTATCCATTTGCCCAAGAAATTGACGCGCATATGCTGATAATGATTCAACATAACGTCTTTGCCCTTCCGCATAAATGGTATCAAAGGCAAGTGAAGATTTCCCTGAACCTGATAATCCTGTAACAACGACAAGCTGATCCCTAGGGATTGTGATATCAATATTTTTCAAATTATGCGCACGTGCACCTTTAACTATGATTTGATCTTTTCCCAATTCACGTCATCCTTCCGATTTCAACTCTAAAATAGCATCGCGGAGTTCAGCAGCTCTTTCGAAATCTAAAGCTTTCGCTGCTTCTTTCATTTCCGACTCTAAACTAGTAATAAGTCGATTTCTTTCTTTTGCTGGCAACTTCTTATGTTTACCTTTTCCTGTTTCATATACTTCCCCTGATTCAGCTGCATGTGTCGCTCTAATGACATCGCGTATTTCTTTTTGAATCGTTTTCGGTGTGATTCCATGTTTTTTATTATAAGCCTCTTGCGTTTCTCGCCGACGCTTCGTTTCATTGATCGCTTTCTCCATGGATTCAGTTATTTTGTCTGCATACATAATGACATGACCTTCCGCATTACGGGCTGCTCGACCAATCGTCTGAATTAGAGAACGCTCCGAACGCAAGAAACCTTCCTTATCCGCATCTAAAATCGCCACTAATGAGACTTCAGGAATATCTAAACCTTCTCTTAATAAGTTAATTCCTACTAAAACGTCATATTTCCCCAATCTAAGATCACGAATAATCTCAATCCGTTCAAGCGTTTTGACTTCAGAATGTAAATATTGAACCTTGATGCCGATTTCTTTTAAATAATCCGTTAGATCCTCTGACATTTTCTTCGTTAAAGTCGTGATGAGAACCCGCTCGTTTTTCTCGATTCGCTCCTGAATTTCTCCAAGTAGATCATCAATTTGACCTTCAATTGGTCGGACGTCAATTTGCGGATCTAATAAGCCCGTAGGTCGAATAATTTGCTCCACCATTTCAGGAGAATGCTCAAGTTCATAAGGACCAGGTGTCGCGGATACGCAAACTATTTGATGAATATGTTTCTCAAATTCTTCAAACTTTAATGGCCGATTATCCATTGCGGAAGGAAGCCGAAAACCATGATCGACTAGTACTTTTTTTCGTGCTTGGTCCCCATTATACATTCCACGTACTTGCGGGATCGTTACATGTGATTCATCCACAACCATTAAAAAATCATCTGGAAAATAGTCTAATAATGTATACGGTGTAGAGCCTGGCGGACGTAAGGTTAAATGACGGGAGTAGTTTTCAATTCCCGAACAAAATCCCATCTCCCTCATCATCTCTAAATCATAATTCGTCCTTTGTTCAAGTCTTTGTGCTTCAAGAAGTTTATTTTCTTCTCTTAATACTTTTAACTGCTCCGCTAATTCCTTTTCGATATTTTTAATCGCCTTTTTCATCTTCTCTTCTCTCGTAACGAAGTGGGAGGCTGGGAAAATGGCTACATGCTCACGTTCTCCGATAATTTCACCTGTTAAAGCATCTACCTCACGAATTCTGTCAATCTCATCACCGAAAAATTCAATTCGAATACAATGCTCATCTCGAGAAGCTGGAAAAATTTCAACAACATCTCCCCGTACTCGAAAGGTTCCACGTCGAAAATCAATATCATTTCTCTCATATTGAACATCCACTAATTTACGAAGCAAATCATTTCGCTCCAGTTCCATTCCAACTCTTAATGATACGACGAGTTCCCGATATTCTTCTGGAGACCCCAAACCATATATGCAAGAAACACTAGCAATAATAATGACATCATTCCGTTCAAAAAGGGAAGAGGTAGCGGAGTGTCGAAGCTTATCAATTTCATCATTAATACTGGCATCTTTCTCAATATATGTATCTGTTTGCGGGACATAAGCTTCCGGTTGATAATAATCATAGTAGCTTACGAAATATTCCACTGCATTGTTAGGGAAAAACTCTTTGAATTCACTGTATAATTGGCCAGCTAATGTTTTATTATGGGCGATGATCAATGTGGGTTTATTCACCTCTTTAATCACATTCGATATCGTAAAAGTTTTCCCTGTACCTGTAGCCCCTAAGAGTGTCTGGATTCTCTTTCCTTCTTCAATCCCTTGAACAATCTTTTGAATAGCAGAAGGCTGATCCCCTTGTGGACTATATTTTGAAACAAGCTCAAATTGATTCATCATCCGAACCTCCTATAGATGAATGATTTTCCCGTATATATCTCTACTGTGCATTTTTAGAAATGATCGTTTGCACAAACTCATTCAAAGTCAATTTCTCTTTATTATATCCTCATTTTACCACAAACAATAGCTTTCAAACCATTATTAAGCGAACAAACATTCGAAAAAAATAATCTGGATGTGACCAAATACGCAAGCGCCATAAATATCGGTGTAAGGTATTCGTCATTTTTGACTGAAATAACGGAAAGAAGGGCGAGGTCGTTCACAAGCTGGTGTTCACTCAAATTAGGGGAAATGTAGAAATACGCTAGTGGATAGGCAGTGAAGCTTGAGCAAAAACAACATTTTCTAAGTAGGATCCACAGTTTAAATTTCAGCGTTTTCCGAAACGATAAAAAGCCAATTCGCCTTGTAAATGGACGAATTGACTTTTTCGTTAACGAAACCATTGTTGTAATAACATGATCACTCCTACCAGGAGCGCTACTAACTTACCCGGTCATATTGGGGGTGGTGTTTGTAGATATTCTTCTTCATCCTTCTCTTCCCCCTTTTCCTCTTGTACCGGGTGGTTAGGAGGAATTCCTCAAAGATGATGAGAGCACTTCTTCTTTTCTTTCATTTTATCACCTGTTTTTATCCCTTTTTAATATACAATCAACGATTAAAATAATAAATCAAACCAAATTTTTACGGCTGTTGCTAAAATAAGGATCGCCAGGAACAACTGTAGAAATTTTGTATTGATTTTTTGCCCAGCCTTCGCTCCTAACGGGGAGGCAATTAAGCTTGCAATGACCATAATAATCGCAGGGACTAATAATACCTGTCCTGTCATCACTTTCCCAATCGTAGAACCGATGGAAGAAATCAACGTAATCGCAAGAGAGCTTGCGATTGTCATTCTTGTCGGGATTTCCAATACAACGAGCATAATCGGTACTAACAAAAAGGCCCCTGCAGCTCCTACAATTCCAGCCCCAATCCCGACAACAAAGGCTGATAAAGCGGCAAGCCATTTATTAAATTGAACCTCTTCAATTGGGATGTCATCCAGCCCTTTTTTAGGAATAAACATCATAATAGCCGCAATCGCAGCTAAAACCCCATAAATGATATTAATTCCACCTTCGGACATGATTTTCGAGCCAAATCCCCCAATGAAACTACCGAGTAAAATCGCCACCCCCATATAGATGATGAGTGTTTTATTTAAGTAGCCACTTTTCCGATAGGCCCAAACACCACCAATCGTAGCGAAAAAGACTTGTACTGCACTGATTCCTGAAACCTCATGTGCAGAGAAAGCCACAAATCCAAGCATGGAAGGAATATATAGTAGCATAGGGTATTTAATAATCGATCCGCCAATTCCAACCATTCCGGAAATATAAGAACCGATAAACCCAATGGCAAAGATTAATAAGATAAATCCGAATGAAAACTCCATTCTTTCACCTCATTCCCTTAGAAAGTAGAATGGATATCCCTAATGAAGAATGCTACTATGACAACACCACGGAATAAAGGAAGTGATTCCTAAGGGAAATGATCCTATATTCCGTGGTGAGCTCAGTAACTATACACTTAAGGGATATCCACTATGCTTTTTCAATCCAAAATGAAAATACGCCATCTTCTTCTTTCATTTCAAGCAGTTTATGTCCTGTTGCTTCTGTCCATGCTTTTACATCCGTTTGTGACCCTTTGTCAGTCGTCACTAATTGTAAAACTTCACCCGTATTGATTTCATCAATTCCCTTTTTCGCTCTAACAATAGGCATTGGACAAGATAAACCTTTTGCATCAATTTCTTTTGTGATATTCATTCAAATTTCCTCCATTCACTTTTTATTGTAAATTAACAGTCTGAAGACCCCACTTCTTAACGTTTCACCTTATTTCTCAATCGGTCCATTCCATTGGCTCATGCCTGGGACAACATTCCATACATTAGTAAAGCCAAGTTGAACTAATTGCTGACAGGCTAAATCACTCCGATTACCAGTTCGGCAAATCACATAGGTGTTTTTCTCTTTATCAAGTTTTACTGCATGTGTAGCTAGGTCACCAAATGGAGCCGAAACTGCATTCGGAATATGACCAAATACGTATTCTGCTGGTTCTCTTACATCGACAATTTGCACAGATTGATCTAGATATTTTAATAACTCTTCATTCGTAGCTGTTTTCTCATAAGATCTCTCTTCTGTTGATTCTGAGCTTAACGCTTTTCTAATATAATGCTTTAATACACTCTCTTCTTCGATCGTTCCCAAATATTGATGTCCGATTTGCTTAGCCCATGCTTGAATATCTGCTTTTGATCCCTTATCGGTTGCAAGAACTTCTAATACTTCACCATCTTGAATCTCATTCATCGCTTTTCGTGCTTTCACAATAGGCATTGGGCATGAAAGTCCTTTCGCATCTACTGTTAAATTTGTTTCGACCATAATAAACACTCCTCCTACTAGGCGTATATGCCACTCTGAATGTTAATCGTCTATATGAAGCCCCTTCTTTTACCCATATGGGTATTTACCTTTCTAAAAAAATATTTCCATAGACTTGTTACAATTTGAACATGTTGTACCCTTCCACAATCTTTATCTCCACTTGCGCTGAGAGTTTAATGTGGGAATGAAGGTACAGCGAATACCTGCATGTCCGTTTTTTTCTTTTTCCCCCAAATCCCCATCTGATTCTTCTAACGACTTTTCACTAATAAATGAACGGCTTCTTTTACAAGATCATCCGTGCTTTCGTTTTTCTCTATGTTTTCACGAACACAATGCTCTAAATTCGTACTCACAATAATCCCGATGGTTCGATCGATCGCCCCTTTTATAGCACTTAACTGTGTAACAACATCTGCACAATTTTGATCTTCTTCCATCATTCGGATGACTCCCCTCACTTGCCCTTCCATCCGTTTCAATCGATTTTGTACATTTTTATTATATTTCAACTTCAACACCTCCTAAGAAGGGTTCGAGATGGCCATAGTGGATGACCATCCCTTAAAGTTGTTTATTTTTTTAAAAGAGACATGATCGTATTTGGATCAAAACCGATCACCCATTGTCCATTCACTTCAGTTTGTGGTACCCCCATTTGTCCAGTTGTTTCGATTAATCGTTGTGCAGCTTCTTGATCTTGTTGAACATTTACTTCTTTAAAAGGAAGTCCTTGTTCATTTAGAAAATTTTTTAACATCACACAATATGGACATGAATTCGTTGTATACACGGTAATATTGGATTGCATATTTATTTCCTCCTGTTCAATTAGTAAAAAATAGATTAGAAACTTAAAGTAATATTTGCATCTTTCGCGAAGTTTAAGAACGTTGCGGCCCCGCCGACTTCCACTCCATCTACTAAGGCCTCTTCCTCAAGCCCCATCACATCCATCGTCATTTGACAAGCGATAAATTTCACACCCATCTCTCTTGCCATCTCTACTAATTCTGGAATCGAAGGTACATTTGCCTTTTCAAAACCTTCTTGGAAAGCTTCTTTTCCTTCTGGAAGTGGAAGTTGTTTATGACCTTCCTTATGAATTAAATTCAAACCTTCAAACGTAAAGAACACAGCTACTTCTCCATCTGTTGCGGCTGCCGCTGTTGCAATATTAAATACTTTATAAGCATCAAACGCATTTCCATTCGCTGCAATAATCGCTACTTTCATCATTAAAAATTCCTCCCTGTGTTGTTTTATATACCCTTCATGGTATTTATTATACCCCATGCGGTATAAAAGTCAACAATCATTTTTAAAATTTTCGAAGCGCTTTGAACATCGGCGTACGGATTTCTTAGTCTTCAATAGGTAACTGAGAATAAAAAAACGCACCTAGAAAAATTTCATTTTCTAAGTGCGTTTTTTTGCCCGTTTCACCATTTGATTTGCAAAATAAAATCCCGCTGTTAAAGATGCAGCATCTAAAATGATTAACAACCATGTATTTGTATATCCTTTATAAACAGACGCAGCAATTAAGGCGACCGTCAACACGAGGCTAATCATCTGATTGTATGTAACTCTTGTAAAAAAGACGACAAGGATTCCAGGTAAAAAGATGGCTAAAATGATTTTATCAATCATTGTCTCCTCCCCACTAACAACATTATTCATTTCTATCATATATGAATTTATTATTTGTTGAAAGTTGAAAATCTACCTAAAAGAAAAATGATGTCATCTATAAAATAGATCACATCATTTCTTCGTCTAATTATCCCGCCTTAACGGGCAGTTGAACCTCCATCCAACCCCCATTGAATGAAGTTTCACTTTATAATCTTGTTATTTTTTCTTCAATAGGTGTTCGTTCCTTGCCTTTTGGAACAATGTCAAAATGTCCAAATTGCAACATTCCAACGATTCTCTCTCCTCTGTGAACATGGAGGGCTTCACGGAATTTAGGATGATCAAGGAAAACTGGTGTTTTCCAACAGGTTCCGATTCCCATTTCCCATGCTAACAACTGGGCATTTTGAATAAGAGCACTCGCAGCAGCAAAATCCTCTAATCTTTCTTTCTGTCTAGCATCTTCAGGTACAATGACAAAAACAAAGGCTCCAACATTCGTAAATTTTTGCATGGCTTTAGCTACTTCATCTTGTTGCATATCCTTCCATTTCGGTCCAATCGTCTGTTCTTTCAGGATGTCTAATAAGCGGGCTTTCCCATCATCCGCTGCGACAACAAATCGCCAAGGTTCACGTACCCCATGATTTGGCGCCCATACCGCATCTTCTAATACAGATAATACTTCTTTCTCCGATACAGGCTCTCCGTTAAATTGTTTAATCGATCGGCGTGATCGAATTGTTTCTTTAATCGACATGTTTTCTCCTCCTCTTTTATCCCGAATGATCGGGCAGGGAACTCACCACATGAAGAAGTGTGGGTCATCCATACCCCTAAGTGTATACGTAACCTATTTAACTCGTCAAAATTGTCTCCTCACTGCCCTTGTTCATCCTTTTGACTTAAAATATTTTGGGTCATCTGGCTGAGCTGATCGTGAGGAATGAATTTTTCCTGCAATAAATCAGGTAAAATATCATTTAAAAAATATTGAACACTTTTCATTTCTTTAAATAATATGATCGTCATTAGCGCTTCTTCATAAATTTCAAGAAATAATGGTTCTGGATTCCCTTTTTGAATCTCCCCAAATGATTCGTATAAAAGATCGATCTTATCAGCGACAGATAAGATTTTTCCTTCTAATGTATCATCTTTTCCCTCTTTAAAGCGCTCAATATAAACCTCCCTAAATTCCGTTGGGAACTCTTCACGGATAAACTTCTGTGTCAATTGTTGCTCTACTTGAGAAAAGAGACCTTTTAACTCACTAGATGCATATTTCACAGGTGTCTTAATATCTCCTGTAAATAATTCAGCATAATCATGATTTAAAGCCTTCTCATATAAGATTTTCCAATCGACCGTTTCTCCTTCCATTTGTTCAACTGTCCCAAGAAATTGAGCAATTTTCGTAACTTTAAAAGAATGGGCTGCGACGGAATGGTCTTGATACTTAAATTTTCCTGGACACCGAAATAAATTTTCTAAATCAGATAAACTTTTAAAATATCGATGAATTCCCATCGAACCCCTCCCCATCCAAGTTTTCACATGATTGTATCAATTTTCTCCTAATGTTTCAATTAAAACACGATGACTGTATTTCTGTATACGAAAAGAAAACCCAGTCCATTTCCTGAGTTTTCTTAGGGGTAATTTTCAATGCAATGAATTAAGAAACAGCATCTTCATCCCAATTTTTATCTTCTTGTACGAAAATGATCCCGAGTTCATGATGTTGTCCTTCATATAAAGCAGATTGTACAAAGCGATTTTCTCCGTTCGCTCCAATCACTTCCATCCTGCAGTATGCCCTGTTTCTTTGCAAAGCTTGATAAAAGTTTTCCTCATTGGAGACTTCAACACCGTTCACCTTTTTAATTAATTCCCCTATTTTCAATTCCATTTTATCTGCAGGGGTATAAGGGATTACTCCGAGAATTCTCACCCCTGCCTTTTGTTGAGTAAAATAATATGGTTGCTTTTTATCTAGTTGGTTGTAACGCATATGGATCCAAGCCCGCCCTATGAATGCAAAGGCTAAAACAACATAAATCATCATAGGGAACCAGTATGAGGGAATGGCTAATATGAATGTAATAATCCCCATCCACATGACAGATCTCCCCATTTTTTTAATGGCTACTTCTGGTAAAGTACTACGAATGATTTGCTTAAAGCCGATTAAAAAAGGAACCGCAAAAAGAGCAAATGACTGAGAACCAATTTGAATCACCGGCCACCAAGAAAATGAAGAGTGCAGATCCCCACTAGGAATCAATAAAAGAATCGGTACCACCCACAATCTTTGCGTCAAATGCGCTCCAACATTCAATCCTCTGGGGCTTTTTATTAAAGTTGGAGATGTTCCCTTCCATGCATTCCGAAAAATCAACACTCCTTCTGCAATGAGCAAGAAAGCTAATAATATCGCCATGGACGTTAAAGGAAGATGGTCAATAAATGCCCCGTTTGAAAAAGGAATTTCGATCCCTATTTTCTCCGCTAATAAAATCAGCAAAATTCCACCAATCAATGTAAATGGAACAGATAAAAAGATTCCGCCTATTAAACTAAGAATAAGCGTTGCGGTTCCAATCCCAACAATATACGACATCGGAATAGTTAAACCGATGAACAACATCAAACATGATAGAATCATCCCTATAAGGATTCCTTGGGGGAAAATCTGTCGCATCTCATGATAAATATCATAAATACTAACATCAAAATCCTTGCGTTCTCTTTTGACACGCAGAGAACCAATTGAAAATGTTAATAGAATAGAAAAATATAAAAGAGGATGTAAAAGTAATTTCCCGATGCCTGTTAACAACTGCATGAGCCATTCTACCACCAATTGTCACCACCTTTCCACGAGCACCTTATCATAATTCTATGCCATATTCCGTATGACATAAAGTGAGTTCCCTTCTTTATGCTCTATGTCACGATCAATTTTTGTTTTCCTATTTAGTTATCATCATAAAAGGGGTAATAAATAAACTTTCAATTATATTTTACCAAATGGGGCAATAAATCTCATGAATATTTTCTAGTATTTTATCTATTCAATCGACAACTCCCTTTCATTTTCCGGGAAATAGTGACAATCCTTTTTTTATTTTACATAAGCTCCATTATTTCAGCTATTTTCAGCAAAAAACGATGGGATGTTCCATCTTTTAAGGAAAAATAGGAGGTACACCAAACAAAAGGGTGTCCCAGGAAATAGGTAAAGCACCCCTGAGACACCTTTTTACGTCTACTTTATTTTATTACTAATATACTCAACTTTCGCACCAGAAAAATAAGTGCTAATCGTTGGTTTTATTGCGTTTAAGATTTATTAAATATATTGCTTGACACGGTTTATTAAAAAA
>NZ_JAUSUC010000030.1 GCF_030813365.1 Oikeobacillus pervagus | reverse complement strand
GTACCCCTTCCAATCAAATTAAATCATATTACTATAATCCGAAATAGGCATTAAACATTGTAATTATCATTTTACACAATATTAAGGACTTGACTAGCTCTTCACCCGGATATGCGTATTTCCCCATCATATTTGCGCATTTCCCAAGAAGATATGCGCTACTTTTTTCCACTTTTGCACTTGTTCTACGGGGATATGCGTATTTCCCGCAATAATTGCACATTTCCCGCGAATTTATGCGTCCCTCTGCGGTGGTAGCCATCCCGAAGTATCCAAGGTTTAAATTTTTATGCATCCCTCCGCACTGATGGCCTTTTCTGAAGGATCTATCTTTTTCCACTTTCTTAAAGGAAAACTCGGCAAAATTGAAGTTACACTTATCGCTTTCGCTATGCTCTTTAATGATGTACAATATAAATTTGAGAGGTGACAGGCACCTTCTATTATTTGGTATTTAGATTCAAAATTAATAGTTTAATAAAATTGATTATTTTTGTGTCTTAAAACGATAGATGGAAGAATAGATGAGGGCTTTGTTGCTTCCGTATACGTGCTTATGCAATAGGAAAAATAACAAATACTCAATTTAAGGCTACAGCATTCTTAATTATGTATGGAGCCTCACTGTATTGGAGGTGCAGGTGTGAAAATCCGTAAAGCAATTATTCCTGCCGCAGGGCTCGGGACTAGATTTTTACCTGCGACAAAAGCACAGCCGAAAGAAATGCTTCCCATTGTAGATAAGCCAACGATTCAGTATATAGTAGAAGAAGCTGTTCACTCAGGTATTGAGGATATTATCATCATTAGTGGAAGAGGAAAACGAGCAATAGAAGATCATTTTGATAAATCATATGAATTAGAAGAAACACTAGCTAAGAAGGAAAAATGGGAGTCGTTAGAGGAAATCCAGATGATTTCAAGCTTAGCCAATATTCATTATATACGGCAGAAGGAGCCGAAGGGATTAGGGCATGCGATTTATTGTGCCAAAAGTTTCATTGGTCAAGAACCATTCGCGGTCATGCTCGGAGATGACATTGTAGAAGCGGAGACGCCTTGTTTGCAACAACTGATTCATGTATTTAACGAGCATCAAGATGCATCTATTTTAGGGGTACAACAAGTACCATTTCAAGATGTCTCCAAATACGGTATTATCAAACAAGACGAAATGATATCTGAGAACTTATTTCAAGTGAAGGATTTAGTCGAGAAGCCGGAACAAGAAAAGGCACCATCTAATTTGGCCATCATGGGGCGATATATTCTTCAGCCGGAAATATTCGACATTTTGGAAAAAACATCACCAGGTGCAGGTGATGAAATCCAATTAACCGATGCGATTCGTAAATTAACAAATATTCAATCCGTTTTTGCTTATTACTTTGAAGGCAATCGTTATGATGTCGGTGATAAGCTTGGATTTATTAAAGCAACATTAGAATTAGGAGTGAAAAGAGCGGATTTACGCGAAAGTTTGCTAAACTACTTAGATGAACTTGTAAAGATAGAGAAGGGATAAATGAAAATGAAACTAGCAATCGCAGGAACAGGTTATGTTGGTTTAGTTACAGGGGTGACGCTTTCAGATGTTGGCCATACCGTCACATGCTTTGACGTGGATGAGCAAAAAATCCAAATCCTGAAACAAGGGACCTCTCCCATCTTTGAACCTGGATTAGAAGAAATGATACGGAAGAATACAGAAGAGGGACGATTATCATTCACGACGAAACCGAAAATCGCATATGAAGAGGCAGAATGTATTTTTATTGCAGTTGGTACGCCTGAAGGGCAAAATGGTTCCGCTAATTTGCAATATGTGGAAAGGGCAGCGATTGCCATTGCCAAACATGCCAAAAATAATCCTGTCGTTGTAATTAAAAGCACAGTACCGGTTGGAACGAATGAAAAAATCGAAAAAATTCTTTATGAATACAGCGGTCACCATTTAAACGTTGTGTCTAATCCGGAATTTTTACGTGAAGGTTCTGCGATTGTCGATACCTTTTCTGGGGATCGAATTGTCATTGGAGCAAGTGACAAGGCAGCAGGAGACCGAGTAGAGGCTATTTATAAACCATTAAAACTGCCAATTGTCCGCACAGATATTCGAAGTGCAGAAATGATTAAATATGCCTCAAATGCCTTTCTCGCGACAAAAATTAGCTTTATTAATGAAATTGCAATTCTTTGTGAGAAAACAGGTGCCAATATTATAGATGTGGCCAAAGGAATGGGCATGGATAAGCGTATAGGTGAACAATTTTTACGGGCAGGAATTGGCTTTGGTGGATCTTGTTTTCCTAAAGATACCAACGCCTTGCAGAAGCTTGCCTTAGATTATGATTACCAATTTAAAATTTTATCATCGGTAACAGAAGTGAATCACGAACAGAAAAAACATCTTTTCCATAAAGCAAAGCAATACTTTCAAGATTTAAATGGGAAGAAAGTAGCGATATTAGGGTTATCTTTCAAGCCAAATACAGATGATATAAGAGAAGCTCCATCACTTGATTTGATTCAAGAATTATTGTTAGAAGGAGCCGAAATCACGGTATATGATCCGATTGCAATGGAAAATGTCAAAAAGATTTATGGAGATCGCCTCCAATATGCTTCTTCTGTTTCTGAATGTATTGAAGACAAGGAAATCGCTTTTATTGTGACGGAATGGAAGGACATTCGCGATACCTCATTCGCAACATATCGCAAGTTAATGCGTGAACCAATGATTATAGATGGGCGCAATTGTTATTCTCTAGAAGAAGCAGCAAAAGAACATGTGAACTACATTTCAATTGGAAGAAAGCCCGTATTCTTTAAGAAGTTTCAATGATTTTGTATCAACATGAGCAAAATTTCGTTATAATATTTTTTAGGTTGTATAACCTGTTGAAAGGAAGAATCAACTATGATGAAGAAAATTTGTGTCGTAGGATTAGGGTACATCGGTTTACCTACTGCTGTTATGTTTGCAAACAGAGGACTACAAGTACACGGTGTTGATGTTAATGAACGAGCAGTACAATTAATTAATCAAAAAAAGCTACATATAGAAGAAAACGGGCTTGAAGAAAGATTGATTCAAGCGATTGATCAACAGCTATTCACAGCTTCTACAGAGCCAGTCGAGGCAGATGTTTTTATCGTGGCAGTTCCTTCACCAATTAATTGTGATAAGTCAGCGAATTTAGATTATGTGCGTGAAGCAACGAGATCGATTGTTCCATTTGTAAGAGAAGGAAATCTCGTTATATTAGAATCTACTGTACCACCACGTACAGTAGAAGACGTGATGATTCCAGTCCTAGAAAAAACTGGGCTTAAAATAGGTGAACAATTATATATTTCCCATTCCCCAGAGCGTGTTATTCCGGGAAAAGTATTTGAAGAACTTGTTCATAATGATCGAATTGTTGGTGGCATTAACGAGAAATCTTCGCAAATGACGAAAGAACTTTATGAAATATTTGTGAAGGGAACGATTCATATTACCGATGCAACCACAGCTGAAATGGTCAAAGTGATTGAAAATACGTATCGTGATATCAATATCGCTTTTGCCAATGAATTAGCCAAAATCAGTGACCAAATTGGTGTAAATGCTTGGGAAGCGATCCAATTAGCGAATTATCACCCACGTGTGAATATCCATTTACCAGGACCTGGTGTTGGTGGTCATTGTATCGCTGTCGATCCATGGTTCCTTGTTGAATTACAACCAGATTTAGCGAAAATGATCCATTTAGCCAGAAAGACAAATGATTCCATGCCACTTTATACAGTGGAAAAAACAGAGGCCATTTTAAAAAGTCACGGAATAACACAAGGAAAAATCGCCGTTGTTGGGTTAGCATTTAAGGCGAATATCGATGACATGCGTGAAAGTCCATCATTAGAAGTAATCCGTCATTTGGAGGAAAAAGGTCTTTCATTTACAGCATTTGATCCACATGTGAAAGAAAATAAATTAGAACAACAAACTCAATACTTTGAAGAAGCGGTAAAAGATGCGGATATCGTATTAATTTTAACCGATCATCAGGAATTAAAAGATTTAGATCCAAACACCATTTCAGATAAGGTTCGTTCCAAAATTGTATTTGATACGAAAAATTGCCTAAATCGTAACAATTGGAAAGATGCGGGCTTTGAAGTGCATGTTTTAGGAGATTCCAAGAACGAATAAAAAACAAGGATCTCACAGAATAGGTGATGAGATGAAGGAAAATTATTTAGGGGTAGACGTCTGTAGCTTAACATATGATGAAATCACCTCTTCGTTATTTCATAAAATTGAAAATAGCCAAAAATCGTTTATTGTCGCCATCAATCCAGAAAAAATAATGAAGGCACAAACCGACGAAAACTTGCGGGGGCTTTTAAATAAAGCAGATTACCAAATTCCCGATGGTATTGGCGTGATTCTCGCTTCCAAAATTCGTGGGGGAAACATTCGTGAACGAGTGACGGGGATTGATATGATGATCACTCTATGTCGTGAAGCAGAAAAAAGAGGAAAATCCATTTTTCTATACGGAGCAAAACCGGGGATTGCTGACCAAGCGAAAATTCAGCTTGAGAAGCAATTTCCAAAGCTTCATATTGCGGGTACAATGCATGGTTACGAAAAAGATGAAGAAGTGGTCAAGAAAACGATTAATGAGGCAAATCCTGACATCATTTTTGTTGCACTTGGAAGTCCTACACAAGAATATTGGATTATTCGTCACATGGACAAGTTAGCACCGAAAGTGTATCAAGGAGTTGGTGGCTCTTTTGATGTTATTTCTGGCAATTTGAAACGGGCTCCTCTTTTCTTCCAACGGCTTGGATTGGAGTGGTTTTACCGATTGATTAAGGAACCTTCTAGGTGGCGTAGACAATTGATTTTGCCGAAATTTTTAATTAAAGCATTGAAGGAGAAGTAAGCAGTCTATGGGTAAACTACGAGTAGCCAGCATTTTATTTCTCCTGTCCACATTCTTTTTGAAATTTTCGAGCATGATCCGTGAAATGGTCATATCCCGTCTGTTCGGAGCTTCCTATGAAGCGGACGTTTATTTCGCCGCTATGACGATTCCAAATGCCATCGTTCTTTTTATGTTAACAGGGATGAAGGATGCTTTTTTACCAAGTTATTATAAATATGATCGCCTTGGGCAGGGATTTTCCCATTTGACGAATATTGTGAAAGGGACCTTTTGGATTTCGCTTGGTGTGTCCATTATTGGGGCGGCTATTTCCCCTTTCCTTGTTCAAACGGTATATCCAGAATTCGGGAAATATGAGCATGGTTTTGAAATCGCGGCATGGACTGCAGCTCTTTACTTCTTTTCCATTGCCCTTGTTGGGGTCAATGCGGTCTATGAAGGTTATTTCGACTCACAGAAGAAGTTCTCATTTTCCACTTTCTCACAAACAGTCGTCGTCCTTTGTACAATTGGATCAGCTTTGCTTTTTCATAAAATCTTAGGCGTATATTCTTTGCCAATCGGGTATTTAGTCGGTACGTTCGTCTCTTTCATTATTAAGCTTGTCTACTTGAAACCAAGCAAATTCCTTAATTGGAAACAGAAAATGGACATTTCAGAAATTCGGCAATTTTACCATATTTTTTGGCCGGTTGGATTGACGATTGCCGTGGGGCAAATCAATTTAATGGTCAATATGTTTTTCGCGGCAAGACTTGGGGAAGGGGTTGTTTCCCATTTAAACTATGCGTTTCGCCTCGTGAATATTCCCCAGGCGATATTTGGCGTGACGATTGCCACTATAATCTATCCGATTTTAGCTAGCGCACAATCTGATCAAAACAGAGACATGTTCAAACGTGGTATTGAAAAAGGACTCATCTATATGTTTGCCTTTTTAGCGCCAACCGTTGTAGGCATGACAATTTTAATGAAACCACTTGTCCAAACATTTTATGAAGGGGGCGCCTTTACGGCTGAAGCAACGGCTGCTACAAGTCAATATGCCGTCTTTTACTTAGGGTCTGTCCTATTCTATAGTATTCAAGCCGTGATTGCGAAGGGATTCTATACATTAGAAAAAGGCCATTATATGATGAGAATCGGCATGATCTCGATTGTCGTTAATATTTTTTCAAACTGGATTTTATCCTATTTAATGGGACCAGTGGGACTAGCCTTATCCGCATCAATTGTCGGAATGATTTACTCTCTTATTACGTTTACAACATTGTACCGGATATCAGGTGGGTTCTCATTAATGAGTATTGGAAAAGAATATAGTAAATCGATCATAGCAAGTATGGCAATGGCTGCTATTCTTGTATGGGTTGGAAGTTTAGGCCTAATCATGGAAATGCATCATATTCTCTATTTAATCATTATGATTGGGATCGGGGCGGTCATTTATTTCTTAGCGCTATTCTTACTGCGAAGTGAACCTTTGAAAGAGATACTAGCAAGAAGCGGAAAGGTTAAATCCTCTTAGAAGGGGAGGGGCTCATAATGAATCAGAACAATTTCATACGAAAACTAAATCATATCGATATTTTTTCACCTTACTTTTTTTTGCCGTTTATTATCGCCCTTTACTTTCTAACTAGTTTAGTGGACTTTCACCGTTTTGAGTATCTTGAAGTACGACGAAGCATCTTGATCCCCGTACTCTTAGGTTTTCTTGCTTATTTTATCGGAGTCTATATTGCAGGCAAGCGAAACTGGATGTTTCCAACGTTTGGGTTAGGATTTTTAAAGGGGAAAACGGCTATTTTTCTATATGTATTAGGGGGAATTGGACTTATTGCCTATGGGATCATGTTTTCGACTGGACAAATTGGTCTTCAAGATGAATCAGTACGTCGAAATTTAGATCCGAAATTAAACTTCTTAAGCTCATTCCTTTGGTTTTCCACTCTTTTTCTTGTGTGTAATCGGGCTTTACGTGAAGGGCCACTGATGAATAGGAAGAAATTGGTTTATGGATCTATTTTATTCATTGTTCTCGTGTTGTTTTTAATTATGGGTTATCGAACTCCTATACTAGTCATGGTCTTTACCTTATTGATTGTGTTTCATTATACTGTCAAGCAAATCAAACTCACATGGTTTATGGCCGCGCTAGTCCTCATTGGGGTTGCCTTTTCCTTATTTGGTTACGTAAGAAGCGCAACCGAGGATCAATCGAAGAGCTTTAATCAACATAAGGGGCCAGATGTTACTATTTCAGAAGAAAAAAAGCAAGAAAACCTTGCCTTAAGAAAAGAGATGGAGTCAACTCCTGAATGGCTAAGGGCTCTTAATAATGAAAGTGTGACAGGCCATATTGTCTTCAGTAAGTTAATTGAATATGTCGACCAACATGGATTTTTATATGGAGATTTACATAAAGGAATATTGGCGCCTATCCTACCAGGAGAGCAACGATCACCTAGGACAATGGTAAGCGAAATGGTCAATTCAATCTCTATCCAGGACGGGAAGTATATTACGAGACCTGGAAGAACGACAACACCGACATTATTCGGGCAATTTTACGTCGAAGCTGGCAATCTCGCCATCATCATTGGCTTTGCCCTTTACGGACTAATTCTTTCTATGCTATACAACCAAATGAAAAATACGGGGATACGTTCCTATCAAACTGTCGGCTATGCATTCGTGACAACAATCTTTACCATCTCCATGCACACAGGGTTGTTAGATTTAATCTTTTTCCTCATGATAGCCTATGCAATTGTATCAACAAGTATAGAAAAAACTTCTAATTGTATAAAGAAAGTATAAAAACCAATTGTAGAATTTTAACGGGAATGGTAAAATATAAATAGGAGAATTATTTCCTCTAGTTTAAATAGAATTCTCGGTTGGGGCCGCCGAAAAACACCTGACACCAGGTGTTTTTCACTCTTTTTTATACATAGTTCAAAATAAAGATTAATCATTAGAAAGGCATTCCTTTGTCATTTTTGCATAGGGAATGCTTTTTTGTGCGTTTTGGACAAAGGAGGATTGCTATGATGTAACCGGATCGCGGGATCCCCAGCATTGCCATTTCCTGATCATATAAAAGGCGTTTGTATCGTCCATGGATGAGGATATGCGCTAGTTACTCGCCTATTTGCGATGAACTGGAAGGGATATGCGCCTTTCCCGGTTTATATGCTTATTTCCCGGGATTATATGCGCCGCACCTACACCGCGCCCCTAATCCCGCCTTGATCGCGACACCCCCAACAGTCCACGTCATCCCCCAGCGGATATGAACATTTCCCAAAGCCAAATGACCATTTCCCCCCCGAATATGCGCTAGTTACTCGCCTATTTGCGCTGAACTGGAAGGAATATGCGCCTTTCCCGTTTTATATGCTTATTTCCCGGGATTATATGCGCCGCACCTACACCGCACCCCTCATCCCGCCTTGATCGCGACACCCCCAACAATCCACGTCACCCCCCAGCGGATATGAACATTTCCCAAAGCCAAATGACCATTTCCCCCCCCCCGGATATGCACTAGTTATTCGCTTATTTGCGCTGAACTGGAAGGGATATGCGCCTTTCCCGTTTTATATGCTTATTTCCCGGGATTATATGCGCCGCACCTACACCGCGCCCCGCATCTCGCCCTGATCGCGACACCCCCAACAGTCCACGTCACCCCCAGCGGATATGAACATTTCCCAAAGCCAAATGACCATTTCCCCCCCGGATATGCGCTAGTTGCTCGCCTATTTGCGCTGAACTGGAAGGAATATGCGCCTTTCCCGTTTTATATGCTTATTTCCCGGGATTATATGCGCCCCATCTCGCATCGCCCCACCTACGCCCCTCAGTCCTCACTGCACCTGCACCCAGACCCCGCGCCCCACACCCAATGAATGACAAAAAAACCACCCCATTCAACGAAACGAGGTGGTTTCTAATCTAATCTAAATCATTGTTTTGGTGGGTATGCCTTCCATGTTGAAAAATCAATTTCTTCTTTTGTTACTAAAGAAGCAGGAAAGACAAATGTCCATGGTTTGCTTGTATTAGCTTTCACTTCTAAATCATCAAGTTTAAACCCGCCTTGTGCGATTACTTCTCCTGATGCATCTTCGACAACTAGGGGCAATTGTTGTAATGTGATATTCTTTTCGTTCCCATTACGAATAAGTAATGTGACATGTAGATCACCGTTTCCCGCTTTATTTGCTTGCAATCCCATAAAATTGATCTCACCCTTTTTCGGAGGATCCATTTGTTTTACAAGATTATCTAGTTTTTGTTGGTCTGCTTCGGAAAGATTGTTTTTCCAAGTCTCTTCTAAATCTAGTGAATGTGGTTTATTTAGTTCAAATGCGAGCTTCCAACCGGTTTGGGGGAACTCAGTTTTGAGTAAATCTTTAGGAGTAAAAACGAATTCCCAAGGGCGGCTACTTTGTGCTGGGAGTTCGCCTAATTCACCTAGTGGGAAGACCTTTCTTCCGATAATTTCATCATCAGGCCCTACAAATAGAAGGGGGGAATCGGATAAGCGAACCGCTTTAGATAGACTATTGCGAATAAACGCAGTGATGATGATAGAATCATCATTTTGCTTAACATCAATTCCGGAAATGGACAATTGATTCGGTTTAAGTAATGGTAATTCATTATTCAAAAATTGGAAATAATATTTTTCTTCCGGACCCACATTGGCATCTGGATGGAAGGAGAGAGTCGTTTTCACTTCTCCTACTTCTTCTCCCGCTCCATCGCCAGTCAAGTCCTTTGCTGCAATCGTACTATCTTCCCCAGACTTCTCAAGTTTCTCTTTATTCTTTTTAAACATTTTAAACATCATCAAATACCTCCTTACAATATTTGGATGGTGCCTGGCACCTTACAAAAGTTTCCTATATATTTCTGCGATTTGTCTGCTTGTGTCGCGTTCGAGTTGGTAGTACATGTAGGTGAAGAGTTCGAGTCCTTCGCGGGCGTATTGGCGCATTGGGTCTTCTTGGCTATAGCTACGCAAGCCGACACCTTCTTTTAGTCGGTCCATTGTATCTAAATGTTGTAGCCAGTGATAGTCAAGTGCAGAAAGTAAGTATCGGCGAATCGCTTCTCTTTGTTCTTCATTATCAATATAGGAATCTAACTCTTTTAAATATTGATCTAATGCTTTCATTGTCATAGTAGAAATTTCTTTTCGTGTGATATCTTTATTCACAAGTTCGAATGTTTCAGTTGGCAGGGCTAAACGTAATTGTTCTTCTAATTTTTCCAGTTGCCAATCGGTTTCTTTCTCATCTTCTGGGCAAGTGTACTCGATTTCCTGTTGAATATAGGATGAGATCATTGATTTTGCAATTGGTAAAATATCTTCTTTGGCTAGTAATTTATTTCGTAAGTCATACACCGTATTTCGTTGTGTATTTAATACATCATCCAATTTCAAATTGTATTCTCGAATGGAGAAATTGGCCCCTTCACATTGGTGTTGGATACGATTAACAAATTCATGAACATGTTTATTCAACACTTGGCCATCGGAATCGCGCTTTAAGGAAGAGCGCAATTTCTCCACTTCTTCAGGAGCGAAACGACGGAACATATCATCTTCAATTGAGATGAAAAACTCAGAAGTTCCAGGGTCCCCTTGACGCCCAGAACGACCTTTCAATTGATTGTCAATTCTTCGTGATTCATGTCGTTCCGTTCCGATCACATATAATCCACCGAGCTCTTCGACACCTTCGCCAAGCATAATATCGGTTCCACGTCCTGCCATATTCGTCGCCACCGTAATTTGACCTTTTTGCCCAGCTAAAGAAATCATTTGGACTTCTTGTTCAATACTTTTCGCATTGAGAAGTTTAAAGTTCAACCCTTCTTTTGATAAAAATTTAGCCACATTTTCAGACTGAAGAATCGAAGTTGTTCCGATAAGCACAGGTTGTCCCGTATCATGTAATTCTTTGACCTTTTTAGCAACTGCTGTATATTTCGATTCGGTCGTATCGAAAATCCGGTCTTGTAAGTCCACCCGTTGAATCGGTCTGTTCGTTGGGATTTGAATGACATCCATTCCGTAAATTTCTTGGAATTCTTTTTCCTCTGTTTTCGCAGTACCGGTCATTCCTGAAAGATTTGGATACATGCGGAAAAAGTTTTGGATCGTAATCGAGGCTTGCGTTTTATTCTCTTCCGACACTTCAAGTCCTTCTTTTGCTTCAATGGCTTGGTGAAGCCCATTGCTAAGCGAGCGACCTTCCATTGGGCGACCTGTGAACATATCGACTAATAAAATTTTTCCTTCTTTGACGATATAATCGACATCCCGTTTGAACATCACTCTAGCACGTAAGGCTTGAAGCATATAATGATAGAGAGTTTGATGTTCTAAATCATAGAGATTATCAATATCGAAACCTCTTTCAATCTTGGTGATGCCATCTTCTGTAAAACTAGCAGATTTCGTTTCTTCATCATATAGATAATGCACATCTAGTTCAAATGTTTTAATAATGCGCGCACATAAATAACTGAGATCAGAACTGATTCCGCTTTTTCCAGCAATAATTAAAGGAGTTTTGGCTTCATCAATTAACACACTATCTACTTCATCAATAATAGCGAAATGATAAGGGCGCTGAACTCTTTGGTTTTCATCATACACCATATTATCACGTAAATAATCGAAACCGAATTCCGTTCCGATTCCATATGTAATATCCGCTTGATAGGCGAATTGCTTCTGATTAGGATCCATCATCGGCAAGTTCAAGCTGACCGTGAGTCCAAGGAATTCATGAATTTCCCCAATTAGTTCACGGTCCCGACGTGCTAAATATTCATTAACGGTAATCACATGAACCCCTTTGCCTTCAAGTGCGCGTAAATAACTAGGTAAGGACGCAACAAGTGTTTTACCTTCTCCTGTAGGCATTTCGGCGATATTTCCTTCAGATAGGACAAGTCCTCCAATAAGCTGAACATCATAATGTCGCATTCCTAGAATCCGCTTAGCTGCTTCCCGAACGACAGCGAAAGCATTTGTTTGTATATCAAAAATCGACTTTCCATTTTGAATTTGTTCTTTAAAATAATGGGTCTGATGTCGCAAATCCTCATCTGAGAAAGCTTCATACTTTGCTTCAAGTTGATTAATTTCCTCAACTTTCTTCCAGTACCCTTGCAACTTCTTTTCATCTGTATTCCCCAGTAGTTTTTTAAAATATGAAATCATCGATCTTTCTCTCCTAAACTCCAATATTTGGATGGTGCCTGGCACCTTTCCTTTATTTTAACACAAAGTAAAGTCTGCCTCTTCGTTAATATATTGGAAAAAAATAAAACTTTTGTTGAAACGATGAAACTTTTCATATGGTTCAAACGTTATGATAGTTAAGTAGTATTTTATTCTAAAAAATGGGGGTCCTTCTATGAAAAGGAAATCTATTGCTGCTTTAACGGCAGCAACTCTAGTAATGGTTCCATCTATCTCGTCGGCAGCCACCGTGAACATTCAGAAAGATGCAAAGCCTGATGATTTAACAAAGTCTAGCAATGAAAAAAAGAAAAGTACCTATATCCAAAAGCAAAAAAGAGAAAGAGCTTATAGCACAGACACCTTTATCATTAAATATAGCTCACCGATTAACAAGCGTGTTCATCAAAAGGCGGGAGTGAAAGTGATTCGTTCACTGCCAGCGTTAGGATATGATGTCATTAAAATCGGGAAAAAACAACAACCAAAAGAGGTTCTTTCCTATTATTTAAAACAAAAAGACATCAGGGGCATCACACCAAGTGTGCAATACAAACAACTTGGAGGCGCTGATCCAAAGAAAGCCGACATGTATCATCTCCAACTTCTTCAAATAGAAAAGGCCTTGCAATTAGCTGGAAATAAAGAAGTGAAGGTCGCTGTCATTGATGGAGGTATGGATAGCAAACATCCAGATTTAAAATCACAAATCCTTCCCCCTTATAATGCCGCGGCACCAGCGAATGCACCGGTTCCTGATTTGCATGGGACACATGTTGCTGGAATTATCGGATCAGCTGCAGGTAATGGTGTTGGCGGTCATGGAATCCATCCGAAAGCAAAAATTCTCCCGATCGATGTTTTTAACGGGGAAGAAGGGGCTTCAGACTATGTGATAGCAGAAGGCGTTCTAAAAGCGATCGAACAAAAAGCGGATGTGATCAATATGAGCCTAGGTGGCTATATGAACTCCCCTGTATTAGAAGAGGCTGTAAAGAAAGCGATTGAGACAGGAATCACGGTCGTAGCAGCTGCCGGAAATGAAAGTACAGATGCCTATTCAACCCCTGCTTCTTATGAAGGAGTCATTAGCGTTGGATCGGTGAATCAAGACAAGCTGTTATCAGATTACTCCAATTATGGTCCATCTGTAGACATTGTTGCACCAGGTGAAGATGTCTATAGTACAGCCTTTGATCTACGAAAAGGATCTACATATATGAAATTAAGTGGGACTTCCATGGCTTCCCCTGTTGTAGCAGGCGTAGCAGCTCTATTAAAATCAAAGCATCCAGACTTAACCCCTTATCAAGTTGAAACGATTTTAGAAAGAACAGCTACAGACCTCGGGGATAAAGGCTATGATTTGACCTATGCCAATGGGCTTGTCAATCCAGTGGCTGCTCTACAATATGATGTAAAAAAAGTTCCGAAAAAAGAAGAATTAACGGTCAAAGCTATGCATCAAAAAGCAAAGCAATTGAAAGCAGGGGGGAGCGAGGAGAAGGGAAGCATCACCATCCCGGAACAAAAGCACTTATATAAAGTAAATCTCCAAGAAGGGGAATATGTACAAACGATGTTAGATGGGTCGAAAAATTTTGATTATGGTCTTGATCTCTACTTCTTCCCAGAAGGAAAAGAGGGAGAAGAAGTAGAGCCGATCAAAGTGAACGATATGAAAGCAAGCGAACAAGAAGCCTATCTATTCTCTGCGAAGGAAGCGGGAACATTGATCATCGCAGTGAAAGATGTGAATGGCCATTACAGCCTTGATGGCCAATCGCAATTTCAGTTGAAAGTGGAAACATCAACAGATTTAAAAACTGATGACACAACATTCGAAAAGCCTGCAGAAATTAAGGAATTCCCATTTCAAACAAAAGAATACACTTTATTCAATGAGGAGGGTGAAGGGGATTCAGATTATTTTACCTTCACTGTTAAAGAACCCACCATGCTTTCCTTCTCTACGACTGGGGTTCCAGGAGTGGATGCGACGATGAACCTCTATATGGGCGAGGATGAAAATGGGGAACCATTGCAAGTCCAGTCCACAAATACAAACGGGATGGGTAAAGGCGAGAAGCTTGCTTTTGAAGCGATTCCAGAGATTCAATATACAGTGGAAGTGACAAATGAATCGACATCGTTCACAAGTATTATTAGTCTACTATTATCGGGCGGTTCAGTTGATATGGATGCACCAGGTGGTTCTTTGAAGCCTTATGAGTTAAAAGCGGAAGCGATTCAGTTGCCAGAAGATGAAGATGGATTACCAATGATTGATCTCGACCTTCCTGATGAAGAATTCGAGTTAGATGGTACAGACCTTTCGACGAAAGAGATTGCCAAAAGGAAGGAAGCGGAGAAAAAGCTGGACCTCTTTTCTTTATTAACGGAAATGGAAAATGAAGGGGAACACAAGGAAATGGTGGAATCTATTTTGAAAAATGCGATTCCATTTCAAATAGGAAAAGACAAAAAAGGGTACCTCCAACAAATGGGGGATATCGATTATTATACGTTTACAGTCGATGAAAATGCGTATTATGAGTTCGGTGCCAAAAATGAAGCCAATGCCTTATTATCATCTACCATCTTCGAATATGATGAAGAAACAAATGATCTAATTCCGTTAACAGATATGATGGGCGGGCTTGATATTTTGGCTCTATTGTTTGGAATGCCTGAAGGAGATGGAAAAACTAGAATCGCCTTAGAAAAAGGGAAGAAATACTTCCTATCAATCAAAGACGATGAAGGAAATATTTTAGCCGACCCTTATACATTACAAGCGAAAAAAGTCATGAAAGCACCAGCAGAAGATGACCGAGATCAAAATAAACCAATAAGAGCCAAAGTGATGAAACCAGGTGAAAAGTACAAAAATTATTTCATCTACAATGGCGATATAGATTACTATTATTATAAAAACCGTGGGGAAGATCGAATTGCTTCCATAAAAGCACGCCCGATTCCATTTACGACAGCAGAAAGACAAAAGATGCCAAAAGAGCTACAAAATCGACTCTTCTTATCGGGAGCAATCGTGGAAGATTTGAATGGCAATATGAGAATCGATGACAATGAACAAGCGCGTGCGATCCCACTTTCCTTTGATCCGTTTACTCTGAATATTAATGCCTCTTTCAAAGCGAAGAAAGATGTCGGCTACTTTATGATAGTAGAAAATGAGATGAATGGGGTATCTCCTCAGCCATATACCGTTCAATTATTTGATCTCCATCGAAAAGATGAAGATGCGGGTTCAAAACTTGTAAATGGAGTCCCGACAAAACCACTTCCTTTAAAGAAAGAGAAAAATTCCTTCGTGGGGAAAGGGCATATCAATGTAGGAGTGGACTTTGGAGATCGAGATTATTATCAACTACACGTCGATCGCAATAGCACAGTGAACTTCACATTAACAATGGAAGACGGATTAGATGGAAAACTAGTGATCTATAATGCACAAGGCAAACAAGTCACCACATTCAACCAATACGGCAACAGTGACCCAGAACTAGGAACCCTACAACTACCAAAAGGAAACTATTACGTAGAAGTAAGCGAAACCCATGACCGAGCAACAACACAACCATACACCCTAACCATTACAACAAAATAATAGAGAAATACCAGGCATCCACACAAATGCCTGGTATTTTTATAAGTGATATTTCCACTTTTTGGATGGTGCCTGTCACCCGGAATTTTCTGGTACACCCCCCACCATTTTGTTACAATAGATAAATAGTTTATTAGAGAGGGGTGCTTGAATGAGAAAGTTTCATAGAAAGTTTTGGCCGTTTATGATGGGAGCTATGTTTTTACTCCTGTTTTCTTTCACTTATGAGGCACAAGCCCATGTTATTGATTTAACCGTTGATAAACAAGCTCAAGCAAATTTAGATCATCATTATAAGTTAGTAAAGAAATATAAGGGGAAGAGTGGGGTTACGTTTGAAAGTTATAGTCCGAAGTGGAACACAGACAGGAAGTTACAACAATTAGAACAACAGCTTCTCCGTAATAAGCATGGCAAAGAGCTCGCTTATTTAGGGAAAATTATGATCTACCCTGATTATCCAAATGGAAAAGGCGTGCTTGGAATGTATTTTGCCGAATACATCTATGGAAATGGGGAGATGAGATATTTAGGGGACCGTGTCATTCATTTATATGGTGGAGAGGACCATCCAACAGTAGTAGATATGGCCTACACATTATCCCATGAATACGGTCACCATTTCACTTATTATCACTTAGTCCAAAAAGAACAGAAACCACTAGATAAATGGTTACAATCCGACTATGCGAAAGCCCGACATTTCGATCAGTATCATAAAATACACACAAATGGCCGTGGGGATTATATTTGGCATATGCCAGAAGTGATCGCAGAAGATTATGTCCAATTATTCGGATCAGAAGAAGCCGTATCCACGGGGATGCAAATGAATACCGATGTAAGCACTCCATTTGACACCCCAAGCATTATGAATTATTGGAAGAAATATTTAGGCAATGAGTACACACCGGTTACACCACTACAGTTATATATAACCGATTATAAGGAAAATGCGAACAAGACATATGATTTGCAACTACATGTGGCTAATCGCACACCAAATGAAGTCTTTCTACGTGCTGAAGGGGATAGTGTCCGGACGTATTCTTCTTATATAGGAGAATGGCCTTATTCCTCTTTAACGAAATGGATCCGTTATCAAGATCTCCCGTATGATTATGCTGGATTTATGCTAGATGGAAACGAAACCCAAACGATTCGTTTACAAGCGATCCAACATCAAGACAAAGGCTTTAATACGGGATCAAGTATCAAAGCGGTTCCTTATCAAACGATTCAAAAAGCGATAAGTGACCCAGCGAAAGTTATGACGGAAAAACAAGCCAATCGCGTCCAAGATTTGAAAGAACTGATTCGGACAGTGGCAGATGAAAAAGGGATTCCAGCGGAAATATTGAAAGCGATCGCCTACAAAGAATCACAGTTCAAACAGTGGAATCATGATGGAACGCCGAATGTAACGACAGAGGGGAAAATAGGCATCATGGGGATCCAGCCTGAGGAAGAAGGTTGGAAAGAAGAACATCTCCATATCGAAAAACTAAAGTCAGATGCACGCTATAATATCGAAGCGGCAGCCGAATATTTAAGAAAACAATGGGAAGATAGCACTCTCCCAAAGGTTAATGATTATCATGACTTACAAATAGAAGATTGGTATTTTGCTCTTATGGCCTATAACGGATTAACAAAGGAAAATGATCCGAATCTCCATCCAAATGGCTCACCATACCAAGAGCAAATCTTCCAAATCATTCGCGAAAATAGTCAAATTCCAATAGGAAAAACACCTACCATTCAAATTACGTATCCAAATGGGGAAATGGATATTGAAATGAAGAAGTACAATTGGCCTACCCAAACGGAATCAAAGCAATATTATTTCCAGGGATTAGAAGTATTTAATCCAAAAGAGACGATGATGCAAGCAGAATTAGGAGCCACTAAGCAAATGAAGGTTGAAGCTTTCACTCCATTTATTATTAAAAAAATAAAAGAAACCGATCAACCAAACGATCATCAAGTCTATTATGAAGTGGAAGGAAATGATATCTATGGGTATATTCCTTCTTCCGATCTAGCTTTTTCCGAGAATATCCGATTCTTTCAAGATATCGAAAGAGGAGAAGTAGCAAGAGCTGTCGCCTTCTTACAATTTAGAAAAATCGTCAACGGTTATGAAGATGGTACCTACCGACCAAATCAAAAGTTACTAAGAAGACATGCAGCCAAATTACTTGTCAATGCTCTAGATTTAAAACTTCCAAATGGTTATAAAATGAAAGCAACCGATATGAAACGCGGAGATTTAAACTATGATGAAATGGCGATTGCCGAGGCATATGGTTTAATGGGTACGGGAGGAAAGCTCCGACCCAATGAATATTTATCACGTTCACAGATGGCCTCCATTATCGTAAGAGCTTTTGATCAACATTTAGCAACCCCAACTAGCAAACAGTCATTTTCAGATGTTCCACTAACATTTGATAACTATGACAATATTAATCGATTGGCATTTAACGGAATCACGATCGCCAATCCATTTCGACCACAGGAAAAAGTCAATCGTGGACAATTCGCTCTCTTTCTGCAAAGAGCGATCCAAATCAAGGAACCATAAAGAAGAAAAAGCTCGCCTTCACGAACTGAAGGAGAGCTTTTTTCACTTTCCAACATGTCAGTATTCTTTTTCTCCGATTCCAACAAAAAAACCGACTTCCATCTGGAAATCGGTTTTGACTCTCTTATAAAGCACGTTGTAAAAACGTAATAAATTGTCCTCTAGTCACACGTTCTTCTGGTTGGAAAGAACCGTCATCTTTTCCTGTTGTAATTCCTGATGCCGCGAGTGCTTGAATATCCTTATATGCCCAATGACTAGTAGGGACATCAGTAAATTCTTGACCAGTCGATCCTTTTAAATTAAAGGCACGAGTTAAGATTGCTGCCATTTGCCCACGCGTTAATCCATCATGTGGACGGAATTGATTTCCGCTCCCTTGGAAAATATTTTTGTTTGCTACTGCGTTGATTGCTCCAACTGACCAGTAACTTGATGAAATATCTCGGAATTTCTGTGAGCGATTGTTCATATTTAATTTAAAAACTTCAGCTAGAATCGCTGCTACATCGTCACGACGAATCGTATCATTTGGTCTAAAAGTTCCGTCCGCATAGCCAATGATAATATTGTTCTTACCTAGTTGTGTGGCCGCTGGTGCTACCCAA
The DNA here is from genome assembly GCF_030813365.1 of Oikeobacillus pervagus. Lineage (NCBI taxonomy): Bacteria > Bacillati > Bacillota > Bacilli > Caryophanales > Bacillaceae > Oikeobacillus > Oikeobacillus pervagus. The sequence goes on along the minus strand of NZ_JAUSUC010000030.1, from coordinate 21,194 downwards.
TGGTTGGAAGGGATATCACGAAATTGTCCCGGTTGTCCGTAATGGGATAGGACACGCTTTGCTCCAACATAGCGAGTGCGGTAATAAGATTCACTTAAATTCGAAACTATGACACCTCTGGAAGTAGAAGCATGCATAAATTGATTACTTCCTACATAAATTCCTACGTGGGAAACACCTCTTCCACTTGTATTAAAGAATACAAGATCTCCCACTTGTAAATTGTTTTTCGAAACTGCTGAACCTGTACGGTACATAGAGTTGGATGTTCTTGGTAATGATACACCAACTTCACGATAAACGGTTGTGATGTATCCAGAACAATCAAATCCGCGCGGTGTTGTTCCGCCCCAGCGATACGGAACCCCTACGTATTTCTTTGCAATTGGTTTCAGTCGGTCATAGTTGGGATTTGCAGCACTCGCTTCATAATTTGGCACGATCATAAGAAGTAAGCACGAAACGAACGCTATAATTAGCCTCTTCATGAAATGCATGTTCTCCCTCCAAAATTCTACTAATTTCTCTCTCTTCTATAATTTTCTATCTGAGGACTATTCTAGCACGGGAGGGAACACAGTGAGTTTACAGTTACGTAACAAATAAAATTGCGTAATTTTCTCATATATAATAAGGAAAGAAAATTTCCTGTAACATAAATGTCATATTATGACCTAAATTTTCAAATTTTGAGTGAAGTTTAAAACAAACTATTGAAATTGTAAAATAGTTAGATAAAATATCAAATAGGGGAATTCCATTTCTCGAAAATAATGGGAATGCGACACTAAAAATACTGCATTTCATGTTATTGACAGAAAACACCTATCCATCTATACTAGATTATGTAATTGTTATCAAGCTAGGTTAAGAGTCACATAAATACATAATTACTCTTGGCAAGCTTAAAATATTGTAATTTTCTAAGGAGGAAATAATTAGATGGCTAACCAACCAAAGTCTTATCGTAAATTTTTAGCTGGATCTGTAACAGCTGCATTAGTAGCATCTGCAGTCACACCAGCATTCGCGGCAGAACAAACAAAAACTTTCAAGGATGAAAATGAAAGTAATTTCAAAAGCCACAGCGAAAATATCTATAAAGCTGCTGAAAAAGGTTTAATCAACGGATACACAGATGGTACATTTAAGGCTTACAAAGAATTATCACGTGGGGACGTTGTTAAAATCCTTGCTCGTTATCTAGAGGAGAAACATGGTGGAAAAGTAGATACATCAGACGTAAAACCATTTGATGATGTAAGGGCTTCAGAAGCTGAAAAAGAATTATATGAAGCTTCTTTAGTAGTTAAGAAATTCAAAGCCTTTGAAGGTTCTAATAATAAATTACTTCCAGCTAACAACATTACTCGTCAAGCAATGGCAAAAGTATTAGTAAACACTTTTGAGCTTAAAGAAGTTGCTGACGGTGAAATGAAAGTGAAGGATCTAGAATCTGCTGATGCGGAATTCCGTCCTTATATCGAAACACTTTCTAAGGCTGGAGTTACAACAGTAGAAAACTTCTTACCAAAATCAACTGTAAAACGTGGACAATATGCGACTTTCTTAGTGAATGCTTTAAATGCATTAGAGAAAAAGAATGAGAAAAAAGACGCTAAAGTTGAGAGTGTAAGTGCAGTTAATGGTAAATTAACTGTAAAATTATCAAAAGAATTGGATGCAACTCCAATTTCTAGTGATTTTAAAGTTGTTCAAAATATCAATGGATCAACAAAAGCGGTTGCTGCTTCTTCAGTCGCATATGACGAAGCAACAAAAACTGTAACTTTAGTCGTTCCTGAATTATCTGCAACAGAAGTGGATCAAGCAGTTTCTTATACTGTAGCTTATAAAGAAACAGCAGCTGTTTCATCAAATAGCTTCACAATCGCTAAAGTTGGTGAATTACAAGCTACTTCAGCGACACAAATTAGTTCAACTCAAATCAAAGTTCAATTTAACCAAAAAGTAACAAAAGCATCTGCTGAAAAAATCGCCAACTATAAATTAGGTAAAGCTAAAGCTGATGGAAAAATTAGCGGTGAGTATCAATCATTTACAGACGATGATACAACTGCTGTATTACAAGAAGACGAGCAATCAGTAGTAATTACTTTAGGAGCCGAGGAACAAGCTACTAACATTTTAGGTGCTAAAGGTCAGTTTGATAATAACACAGCATTTTTATTAAATGTTTCTACTAATGTATTACCTAAACTAGGTAAAGCAGCAGAGAAACCAGCAGAACTTCCATTCACTTTAAATGACTCAACTAAACCAGCTGTTGAAAAATTTGTCGTGAATGAAAATGGGGAATTAGTTGTTTCTTTTAATGAAAAATTAAATACAACCTCTGTTAAGGTTGTAATTAACGGGCAAGAATTAACAAAAGCACCTGTATATTCTGCGAAAACTGGTAAATCGACTGTGACATTCACTAAAGAGGTTCTAACTGGTAAAAAGCCAACTGGTTTTGGATTAGAACTAGGTAAAACATATGCTGTATCAGTCGCAGAAGGTCAGGATGCATACGGAACAGCAATGAACATTTATACATCGCAGTTCACATATACAGTTGCTGCCGATGCTCCTCAAGTTACAAAAGTGGAATCTAAAAATGAAAAGTCAGTAACAGTTACATTCAGTGAGCCTGTTTTTAAAGTTAAAGATGGATCAGCGTTAGATAGTACAAGTTTTGATATCACAAAAGGTGCAAAACATTTCAAACCTGCAGATGTAACTTCTAATACAGCTGGCACTGTTTACACTTTAACATTTAATCCGGTGGATCAAGTTGATGACTTCATCTTTGATTCATATAAAAATGAAACATCTGTAAGCTTAGATATACACGTATCAGATATAAAAGATAACGTAGGTAATATTACACCAGCTTCTAAACATACAGTTACAGTTCTTAAAGATACTGTGAAGCCAGAAGTTGTAAAGAAGGAAAATAAAGAAAATGGTTTTGTTGGATTAACATTCAATAAAGCATTTAATGGAACAAAAGTTACTAAAGGAAACGTTGCAGGTAAAGCATATGTATTAACATCAACAGGTGTTAAATTGCCATTAGCTGAAGCAAATGTAACTGAAGTAACACCAACACCAGAAGGTAAATTGAAATTTAATTTATCTAATGTAAGTAGTAACGCATTAGCAGCTGGTAACTACACATTAGTTCTAGAAGAAGGAGCAGTAGTTGATACAGCACTTAACGGCGGTAATAAAAATAACGAAATCCGTGTTCCATTCATTATTGCAGCTACTGGTTTAGAGAAGAAACCTGTTGTAGAATCCGTAAATGCAAGTGATGAAAATGCACCAGGCAATATCGTAGTAACATTTGAGGAACAAGTTTCCTATGAATCAGCAGCAAAAGCCGCTAACTACACATTAGATGGTAAAGCCATCCCAGCATCATCTGAATTCTCATTAGATTCTGAAGGGAAAGTTTTAACTATCACATTACCAGAAGCAACATATAAAGAGTCTGGATCAAAAGTTCTTAAAATCAACGGTGTACGTAACTTAGCTGGTACAGTAATGGATCAGTATGAAGCAGTACTATCTGTAAATGAGAACGAAAAAATCGAGCTTAAATCTGCGAAAATTGTTAATGGAGACGTCATCTTAACATTCAATGAAAATGTTAATAAAGCTGATGTAAAACAAGTGTTTGTAGACACAGATTTACTTGTTAAGGCAAATGGTGTAACTGTTGCTAGCCCAACAGTGAAAGAACATGATGCAGTTAAAGCAGATGATAATGATTCAGCAAAAATTGCTAAAAACCAAATTAAGATTGTAGCACCAAAAGGGATTAGCTTTGCTACTGGTACGATTACAATCGAAGTGAAAGAAGACGCACAAGCGAAAGATAAAGCAGGTAATGGTGCGAAAGCAGTCACAGTTACAGCAACCCGATAAACTCGGAGAAGCACGTGATAATTGGGGTCAGACCCCTGCTACTTTAAAGCGTTAAAATGAGGAGAAGCACGGGGACGGTTCTCCTGCTTCCATAATCGAAAAGCTCTGTGGAGAAAAACCTCTACAGGAGATAATTGGGGTCAGACCCCCGCCGCTTTAAAGCGTTAAGGTAATGGTATTGAAAGCAATAAGCCTTGTGGGGAGTGAAATCTCTACAGGGCTTTCTTTTCATTTTCATATGAATAGTTAAATAGAAGTATGATAGAATGGAAGAGCAACTGAATATTGTGAGGGTGGTTGGTTGTCTCTCTTCTTTCCGTTTAGGAAAGGAGGTGATAATCATGGAAACATTTCTTGAATTTCTTCGTGAAGTTCTGAAGGGGATCGTGCGTGAAGTGAGCGCGTATTTCTTTCGGAAGAACGTATTAGAAAACAACAAGAAAACCACCCTACGCCGTCACAAGCAAAAGGGTGGTTCTCGAAATAGAAAATAAACTTTGACAACCACCACCCTGACGGTAGAGGTTGCAGGGAGAAGCGCTACCAACGCTTCTCTTTTTTATTATATTCTCATTATACATGAAATAAACCTTGAAAGAAAGTACAAAAGTATTGGGGTCAGACCCCCGCTAATTTATGCAGGGCCTTTTCTTTTAGTATTCATACACTTTACCTGTATCAAATGACTTTTGAAATAGTTAATATAATAAGAATAGGAGCGTATGTTCTTGTTTTTGTTTGCCCTAATTCCCTTGCGGAGTTAGGGCTATTTATATTTTTAGGAGGAATGAACATGCACGAAGAAAGAAAAGCGGAACAGATGGAATTGCTAGGAGTGAAGGAAAGCGGGAAGAAGATACCAGCGAAAAAGGGTGAACATTGTTAGTCTAAAGCTAGTAAAAGAATCGAGTTTGCTGTATGAAAATCGCTCGATCCGAAGTCCGAAAGACGGCTACAGCTTTTTTCCATCTGTAAGCTGACTGTTCAATTCGTTTTATGCCAATAATTTCCACATTAAAACCATTCTCCTCGAAAATCTGGCGAGGAAATTTACCGGTTTGGTATTCATCTATAAATCTATTTTTAAAATCGTCTGTATAGGTAATAGACCTTTCGCTGACACGCTGTATATTTGGATTCTTTTGAAGTATGTTTATATCTTTAGTTGAAAAAGTTATTTTACTCATGTTATTCCCTAATCCCCCTACTCTGAAATTCAAGTATATAAAAATACCTGCAGGTTGAACACTCTTTTTTACAAGTGTCCTACCTACAGGTACCATTTTAGTATTCAATCTCTTTTCTTTTTATTATTTAGGGAATATGTTAAAATTAACTTAACGAATTTGTTAAGTTATCAAAAGTGTTACTTCTGAATATACTAAAAGGAGAAATTGGATCATGAACTTTAACAAAGATGGTTTGTTACCCCCAGGGGATTATGCGTTGACGTTAAATGGACTTAGGGCTTCTATCCTTGTTAGGGGACCACAAAATGATACTCCATGGGATGTGAAGTGGCGACTATTTCTAGTCGATAATTTGGAAGCATTAGTTCAGCAATTGTGGGATATTGGTATTGATCAGATTTATATTGATGGGTCATTTGTGGAAGAAAAAGCTCATCCAAATGATATTGATGGCTATTTTGAATGCGATTTGATGGAATTAGCAAAGGGAGAATTGGAAAGAAAGTTAAATGCTTTGGATCCGTATAAGGTTTGGACATGGGATAGCAGCAGCCGAAAGTCTTACCGAGGTTTTACTAAAAAACAATTGCCGATGTGGCATCGATATCGTGTAGAATTATATCCTCATTTTGGGCAGCCCTCTGGTATTCTGGATGAACATGGGCATGAACAACAATTTCCCGCAGCTTTTAGAAAAACCAGAGATTCCTTTTTACCAAAAGGTATCGTGAAAATTATTAAATAAAGGTGGTGCTTAGTATGATTAAAACTGAATCAGCTTATAAAAAGGCGTTAGAAAAACTCCAAGAGGATAAAGCATTTATCCAAAATCAAAAGAGAGTGTTGGAAGAAATGGGGCTCACAAAGGAGCAGGTGGAGAAAGCTTTGCAGCCATCTATCACCTTTCATGAGCAATTGAAGGAGGAGGTCATCTATTACGAACGAATTCGCAGAGGAGAATTTGAACCGATTATCAACCTTCATAATTTAGGTAAGTCACTGATTGCTTATCGTATTTACTTAGGTTTGAGTCAACAGGAACTTGCAGATCGATTAGGTGTTTCTGCATCTCAAGTATCGAGAGATGAGCGCAATGAGTATTACGGAGCTACTTTAGAGCGAATTCAACAAGTGATGGAAGCCATGCACATGGTTGCTAAAACAGAAATTGAGTCGCAAGAGTTGTTGGCATGAGTTTGGTAATCTGGTGTCAGACCCCCGCTACTTTAAAGCATTAAAGTGGCGGTTATGAAAGCTATAAGCCTTGTGGGGAGTGAAATCTCTGCGGGGCTTTTTGTTGTGGGGTATTGGGTTCAGCCCCCCATCACTGCGTTTCATTAGGTTAGATGCTTGTTACTTCCAGGAATGTGTAGAGAGGTTGAGGAAATAAAAGAAAAGGAGCACCAGACATTCGGGAAAATGAATGGTGCTCCTTTTGTATTTTCATAGATTTTTTCTTAAAGTATTGCTACAATCCATTAGCAACTATATAAAGTGGATGGGCGGTTGGCACTCCCTGAAAGAAAAGGGATGTCTGATATGGTGACATACGAAGCAATGAACATACTATTTCAATTTGGCATATTTTTAGCTACAGCTTTAACGGCTATAGTAGCAATAATTGCACTTGTCATCAATAGAAATAAGAAGTAATCGCCCACCGCTCCGACCAAAGAGTTAGGTGATTACTTCTTTTAGTAAACCTTCATATTCAACTGGTCAGCCGTTCTTCATGCGGCATGTAGTTGCATTGATTGAGTGTTCGCGCACTCAATCATTTTTTATTTATTCCCATTATACATAAAATTATACATGATTCTTGAGTTTCGCACCTTGATAAATCAATAAGTTATGTGGTTTGAAATGGGTCTAAAGACATTAAAAAACCGCATAAACACTGACTTTTTGTTATGATTAAGTTACCATACCAAATCTAAACAAAAGGACGTGTTATTATGCGGGGAAAAACCAAAGAGATTGAAAAGGTATTCCAAACTCATGGGTTTTCAATTGGTTCTATTATAAGGGATGTAATGGGAATTTTCAATTTCCGTTCCCTTTGTCACAAGGCTGGATTTTCTAAACAACAAGGCTATTCTGTGACGGATATTATTACACTGATGTTGGTATTTCCATTAATGTTGATAGATAGTATCAACGCCTTTTATAAAAGTGAATTTAAAAAAGTGACAACCATGCAGAAAGATGCGATTTATCGATTGAAAAATAATGAAAAAATGCCATGGCGAAACCTACTTTATCATGTTTCAAAACAATTCCAAAAACTAGTCAACCCTAGTAAAAAAGTAGCGAAAAACTCTGCCTTCATTTTTGATGACACCATTGACAGCCGGGTTGGACGCCGGATTGAAAATGTGTCCTACGTTCACAACCATGTTGCAGGGAAGAAAAAAACAACATTGGGATTCAAGAATCTTACATTGGGTTTTTTTGATGGAAAGAGCTTTATGCCACTTGACTTCAGTCTGCACTCAGAAAAACCACTAAAGAAAAAATATCGAAAAGAACAATATAAAAAGGAACGGAAGGCACAAACAAATGGGGCAAAACGTAAAAAGGAATGTAAAGTAGACAAAATTACGAACAGCATTCGTATGCTTAAAAGAGCTGTCAAGCATGGATTCAAAGCTAACTATGTTCTAGTTGATAGCTGGTTTCCGAGTAAAGACTTCATTCAATCTGTTAGAAAAATGAAAGAAGGCATGATGCATGTAGTTTGTGCTGTCCGCAAAGACTTTCGAAAGTACACCTATAATGGCGAGAAGCTAAACGCAAAGGAACTCCTGAAAACCCTGAAAAAGGAAGGCAAAGAAAAACGCTCTCGCAAACGGAGCTTACGCTATTTCGAAGTGACTGTTTACTATGAAGGAATCGATGAAACGGTAAACTTGTATTTTTGCCGATTTCCATATCAAAAAAATTGGAGACTATTCCTTTCCACAGACAGATCTTTGTCTTTTTTAGAAACGATGGAAATTTATTCAATACGCTGGACGATCGAAGTATTTTTTAAAGAAACAAAGCAACAACTTCAATTAGGAAAGTGTAAATCTAGGGACTTTGACGCGCAAATTGCTCATGTGACCACAACCTATATTTTGTATGCATTTCTGTCTTACTTCCGTAGGGTGAACGATTACGAGTCACTCGGAGGATTATTTGAGGAGATCAAGAATGACATGGTGGAAAAGAACCTAGCCGAGCGATTATGGGAAATGTTTGATGAACTAATACAAATTGTAATTGTAGCTATTTCAGAGTCAGGTGTTGTGGATTTAAAATCGTTTAAGGAATCGGAGGAATATGCGTACATCAAAGGAGGGATAAGGGGACAGGTCCCTTGTCCCCCCAATCGACAACCGCCACTCTGATGTAATGGAGGTGGACTACAGGTGCCAGGCACCATCCAATTTTTGGATGGTGCCTGGCACCTGTAGAACTTTGTTGGATAATGTCATATATTGTTCTATAATCTATTAGTGTATGAGTTTTTAGACCTATATTAGAGTGTATAGGATTTTTTGTATTCCCTTTATAGATTATTAGTACTATATATTTTCGATTTCATGTCTTTTGATTGAAGGTGGATTAATACTATTTAGCTATTATGAGTTACCAGGAATGGGCTTTTTTATTTAGGGGGATGAATAATAGAATAACATTGGACAAATTTGGTACTAAATCTATCTAGTGTTAACCATAGGTAGTAATTTTTCTAAAACGTTTAGTTTACTTAAAATCACTTGGATTTTATATTGCTTTTGATGATTTATCTGTCAGTAAAGCAAGTTTTAATAGAATGCAGAATTTGTCCCCAGACTTTGTAAAATTAGACCATACAAAATCAAGAAATCTGTCTAACTCACCGATCAAACAAGTATTAATTTCACTTATTTTAGAATTCACCCATGAAAAAATGCAATTGGTTCTAGAAGGGATTGAATCAAAAGTAGATTTATCAACTGCCAAATGATTGGGAGTACCCTTACTACAAGGTTACTATATTTCAAAATCCAAGCGATTATCATTTATTTTTACATAACAAAAAGTGGAGAAAGAAGGCTTTTTAATGAGGAATTTTTTTAGAAATATTAGGACGAAGCTAATAATAGCTTTTACCATCATCCTGATTGTTCCTTCTATTACAATTGGATCACTAGTTTATATAACTGCTAAGGATGCGGTTGGGCATGAGGTAGTTGAAGGAATACGAGATAATATCAATTTATTAAATCACACAATTGATAACACTGTTCAACCTAAAATACATGATGTTGAATACTTGTCTAAAAATTTATCATTACAATTGAAGAAAGAAGAGAATATTTCTGATTTACGAAAAAGTTTAAATCAGTATGCACTAATGCATCCTGAAGTGGATGGGATTTTCATTGGAACTAAGGAAGGCATATTCATTCGTGAACCCCAACAAAAGAGAGTGGCTAACTATGATCCTAGAGAAAGATACTGGTATAAAGATGCGATGAATCATGAAGGAGAAGTAGTGATATCAAACCCTGAAGTTGCAGCAAGTACAAATAATACTGTTGTAACCATCTCCCAAAAAACAGGAGATGGACAAGGAGTTATAGCTGTCAATCTTAAATTAGATCATCTTCAAAATCTAACCAATCAAGTGAAAATTGGTAAAAAAGGGTACGCACTTATATTAGATGCGAAAAAACACTTTATTTCTCACCCTACCAACGAAGCTAGAAGTGAAGCAAAAGAAGATTTTTATAATCAAATGTACAATAAAGAAACAGGGCAATTTAATTACGAATTAGATGGGAAAAAGAAAGTAATGAGCTTTGTAACTAATGAATTGACAGGATGGAAAATAGGGGGAAATCTATATCAATCAGAGGTGGATGCAATTGCAACACCCATCTTTCAAAAAACATTATTTATCATGATCATTTCGCTCATAGCGGGGGGACTAGCAAATCTATTTATTATTAAGTCGATTATTCAACCAATAAGAATACTGAAAGAAAAAGCAATTACCGTTAGTAAGGGAGATTTAACTGAACAAATTGAGGTAAAATCAAATGATGAAATTGGCCAATTAGGGATGGCTTTTAATGAGATGCAAAAAAGTCTTAGTGGTTTAGTTAAAGAAATCGAATACGATGCTGAACAAGTAGCAGCCTCTGCAGAAGAACTGACTGCAAGTGCTGAACAGACTTCAAGTGCTACAGAACAAGTAGCCGTGTCCATTCAAGAAGTAGCAAGCAGTGCGGAGAAACAGACAAATGGGGTGGAACACACGGCTCAGACCTTGACCCAAGTTTCCGAAGGAGTTGCCCTCATCGCCAATAATTCATTAAAAGTTTCAGAACTTGCCTATCATACAACTGAGCAGGCAGAAGTAGGGGGACAGGCTGTTACCGATACGGTGAATCAAATGAAATCTATTAGCGACTCTGTCACTGAATCCAATCAGATGATCCAATCCTTATCTGATCAAACGAAAGAGGTTCACACCATTTTGAATGCAATTACAGCAATTTCCGATCAAACTAATCTTCTAGCTTTAAATGCTGCAATTGAAGCAGCAAGGGCGGGTGAATATGGCAAGGGATTTGCTGTTGTTGCGGATGAGGTACGACAACTTGCCGAGCAATCTCAAAACTCAGCAAAGGAAATTTATGGAATTATCCAAAGAATCCAAGAATATACAGAAAGCTCCGTTCAAGTCATGGCCCGTGTTACCGGTGATGTTCAAGCTGGGGTAGAAATATCTAAAGAAGCTATAGAGAAATTTAATCGAATCATTCAAAGCACAAAAGAAATCACTCCACAAATGAATGATATTTCTTCCACTGCACAACAAATGTCGGCATCCATTCAAGAAGTTACGGCTACAGCAAATACACTAGCAAATATTGCTCAAGAAAATGCAGCCACTTCAGAAGAAGTAGCAACATCGACAGAAGAACAACTGGCTTCAATGGAGGAAATTTCCGCATCAGCACAAACACTTACCACAATGGCAGAGAAACTAAATCAATTAATTTTTAGGTTTAAAAAGGGATAAGGGGACAGGTTCCTTGTCCCCCAAAATCAGGAGGTGTGTTCGTGCAAATCTAAAAAAACTCTCCTGTTCGTGGAGGTTAATTTTCCACAAATAAAAAAATTTTAAAAGCGCAGGATTTTTTTTAACTTTGTCGAACTATAGTCCATAAGCCACGAAATGGGTCTATCCTCCCTTTCCTCCTTTTTTTCTCCATTACTAGATTACATTTCCCAAAAGTTTTAAGTATTTCATCGATAAGGAGGCTATGCGATTGACTGTAAAAATATCAAGCATTGGTTTGAAAGGTCTAGAAGGATACCGAGTGCAAGTTGAGGTACAGATTTCACCGGGACTACAGTCCATGGTGATTGTTGGATTGCCTGATGCATCTGTTAAAGGGTCAAAGGAGCGGGTTTTGTCAGCTGTACGTTCGCTCGAATGTGGGGTGGAAATTCAGAAAATTGCAGTCAATTTGTCCCCTTCTGAGCAAAAGAAAAATGGACCATTATTTGATTTAGCGATGGTTATCGGGATATTAAAGGAAATGAACCATGTTAAGGTGGAAATTTCCCAAGGTACCGCCTTTATTGGAGCGCTATCTTTAGACGGGACTATCGAGAAAGTGGAAGGAATGTTACCAGCTTTAATTGCAGCTGCAGGGTTAGGATTTAACAGAGTCTTTCTCCCTTATGACCCGCTCATTCCGTTTGAGTTGTTAGAAGATATTGAGTGTATCGTGGTTCATCATATCCAGGATGTCTTGAAACATTTATCTGGGCAAGTTTTATTGTCGTTAGAAAAAGTTCCAACGATAGTCGAACAATCAAATCCTTCATATGAATTTCATAAAGATTTTTACCATATCATCGGTCATGAACAGGTCAAACAAGCTTTAGAAATAGCAGCTACAGGTGGACATAATGTGCTGATGAGTGGCCCTCCAGGATGTGGTAAAAGTTTACTTGCCGAAAGCTTTCCCTCGATTCTCCCTCCTTTAACAAAACATCAACAATTAGAAGTGATCAGTTTATACCAACTCGCAAAAGAAAAACTCCAACATCCACAAACACCTCCATATAGACACCCACATCATTCGGCCTCGTCTGTTGCCATTATAGGGGGCGGATCATATCCAAGACCAGGGGAAATTTCATTAGCCCATCATGGTGTTCTGTTCCTTGATGAAATGGCTGAGTTCACGAAAAAAACATTGGATATGTTGCGTCAACCGCTAGAAACAGGAAAAGTGACGATTAGCCGTGTTCACTCTACTGTCACCTATCCAGCCTCTTTTATTTTAGTCGGAGCGATGAACCCATGTCCTTGCGGCTACCTTGGTTCTAACACTTATTACTGCACTTGCACGCCAAAGCAAGTTCAGACATATCGTAATCGGGTATCAGGACCGGTATATGATCGGATAGATCTACTACTATCTTTAAAACCTGTCAATTTCGACAAAGGGGGAAGGAAGCCAGAATTATCATCTGAAATTCGCAGGCATGTCATGAAGGCACAAGAGAGACAATTTTCCCGTTATCAAGAACAAGTATGCAACGCAAAAGTTCCCTTTGAAATTTTAACTAAATCAAGTCCTCTCACAGACCAGATTGCCCAGGTATCTTCTAAACAGCATTGGAGCAACCGTGTCCAAATCAAAATCATCCGACTCACAAGAACGATATCCGATTTATCAGCAGAAAATCCTATAACAGATGAATCTATTTGGAAAGCTATCCAGTTAAGATGGAACCTAACAGATGCTATGAATAAAAATAAAACCTAGGTGAGCGATATTATGCCAAGAAAAGCAAGAAGGAAAAGTAGAAGTGGAATCTATCATATTATGTTGAGAGGAATTAATAAACAGACAATCTTTGAAGAGGATGAAGATAAAAGGAGGTTTTTGGAAACATTAAAAAAATACAAAGCCATCTGTAATTATCAAATTTACAGCTATTGTTTGATGAATAACCATGTCCATTTATTATTGAAGGAGACAGACGAATCCATTTCAATAGCCATTAAAAGAATTAGTTCAAGCTATGTCTATTGGTACAATTCGAAATATGAGAGATATGGCCATTTATTTCAAGGACGATTCAAGAGTGAAAATGTGGAAGATCAAACGTATTTCCTAACGGTTCTTAGATATATCCACCAAAACCCCATGAAAGCAGGCTTGGCCAAAACCGTATTGGAAAGTAAATGGACAAGTATAAATGAGTATCTGTTCAACGCGGATATAGTGGATATCGATTTTGCACTAGATTTATTTTCCTCAGAAAGAAACAAAGCGATTCAAATGTTCATGACATATATGCAACAGCAGAATCATGACCAATGTTTAGATGATCGTGTAAAAGTGAGAATGACCGATCATGAAGTAAAAGAGTATTTGTGTAAATGGGGAATTACAAATAATAGTGAATTGCAGCAAATGGAAAAGGACAAAAGGGATGCTGTATTAGTCAAACTAAAAAAGCTGAAAGGTGTAACAATTAGACAATTATCAAGAATAACGGGAATATCAAAGAGTGTCATTCATCGTGCTCGTTAATAGGGGACAGGTTCCTTGTCCCACTTGACTCGCCCCCATTGCCATGCGAGCGGCGAAAGGGGAGATCAACGTGCCCGTTAAGAATGGGGGCAAGGATAGACCTCTTCGTGGAGTAATTGGTATTAAACAAGAAATGGGACAAGGAACCTGACCCCCTGCACCCCTGTACTCCACAAAAAGAAGCCCCGATAAGCTGTAAATACCTTATCGGGGCCCTTTTTCTGTATATAGGGGAAGGGGACAAGGAACCTGTCCCTCCGTCTCTTAAAGAATGGTTACATTGCGCCTCTAATGATTTCCATGACTTCTTCTAATTTAGGTTTGCGTGGGTTTGTTAGGGCTGTTGCGTCTTTCATAGCGTTTTTCGCTAATGTTTCAATGTCTTCTTCTTTGGCTCCTAATTCTTTGAAGCCTGATGGGATGTTTAAGTCGCGAGCTAGGCGTTCAATTGCTTGAATTCCTTTTTCAGCTGCTTCGCGATTACTTAAACCTTCGACATTTTCACCAAGGTAATAAGCGATGTCTGCATAACGTTCTACTCTTGCAATCAAGTTGAATCGGCATACATGTGGAAGTAGGATCGCATTACATACACCATGAGGGAAGTTATAGAATCCGCCAAATTGGTGTGCAATTGCATGTACATAACCTAAAGAAGCATTATTAAAAGCCATACCTGCTAATGTTTGAGCATAGGCCATTTGTTCACGCGCTTCCATATCTTTACCATTTGCTACTGCGCGTGGTAAGTATACAGGAATTAGTTTAATTGCATGGATCGCTAATGCATCTGTAATTGGCGTAGCAGCAGTAGAAACATATGCTTCAACTGCATGTGTTAAAGCATCTAATCCTGTTGCAGCTGTTAGACCTGGAGGCATTCCAGCCATTAAATCAGGATCGTTAATGGAAAGAGTCGGTGTTACATGTTTATCAACAATCGCCATTTTTACTTTTCGTTGAACATTGGTAATGATCGTGAATTTTGTTAATTCACTACCTGTACCAGCTGTTGTGTTAATTGCCACAAGTGGTACCATTGGTTTTTCAGAAACATCGATTCCTTCATAATCTTCTATTTTTCCACCATTAGCGGCTACTAGTGCAATTCCTTTACCTGCGTCATGTGAACTTCCTCCCCCAAGAGTTACTACACTATCGCAGTTTTCATTATGAAAAGCTTCAAGTCCTTCTAATACGTTTTGATCAGTTGGATTTGGTTCTGCTTTTGGAAAAATAGCAATATCTAAGCCAGCTTCACGAATAATGCCAGCAATTTGCTCAGATAGTCCTAATTGATGCAAACCAGCATCTGTTACTAATAAAGGTTTTTTTACACCAAGGCCAGCTAATCTAGTTCCAACCTCGTTTACAGATCCTGAACCAAATAAGTTGACAGAGGGCATATGAAATGAGCTTTGAGTGTTTGTCATAGTAATTTCCTCCCAAACGGATTAATTTGATTTGAATTCCTCCAAAGAATTCTGTCCCCCTATTTGCAAGTGAAAATTTCACCTCCAATAGTATATGTTATTCTGAATAGAATATCCAGGAAAATGCCAGGTGCCAGGCACCATCCAGAAACTGGATGGTGCCTGGCACCTGGTTTTTTTTACCTTCCTTGAAATTCTTCTTTTATGGTGGTCAGTAATTTTGTATTGGTGAGTAGTTGGAGTCCGGTTAGGGCTAGTGCTTTGGCTCCTTTTATGAGTGCTTCATCGCCTTTTTTGGATGCGGCTGCTTCTCTGAAAGGGATGGTATGAGCAATGAGATCATCGGGGCCAATTTTTATATAGGGGTGAATGGTTGGGACTACTTGACTAATATTCCCGGCATCTGTTGAACCAATTCCACCCCAAGCGCCTGTCGCAATGGTTTCTCCTAGTTCTTCAATGACATGATGAAACACTTCATTAAATTTTTCATTCACTAAAAGATTATCTACTGGATTTTGGAAAGCGATAATATTCAGCTTTGCACCAGTTGCTAGTGCCGCTCCTTCTGCTACAGCTTTCACTTTCTTTGTCACTTCATTTAAATGTTCTCTTGTATCGGCACGTATGTAAAATCGAGCTTTTGCATACTCTGGAATAATATTTGGAGCATCACCGCCATGTGTAATAATTCCGTGAATGCTCACATCTTTTTTCAGCTGTTGTCTTAAAGCATTTATTCCGTTGAAAAGTTGAATCACCGCATCCAATGCATTGATTCCTTCATGAGGGGCAGCTGCTGCATGAGCGGATTTTCCAATAAACTCAAAATCAAGCGGGTCAACAGCAAGGGATGTACCACTTAATCTTGTCTGATTAGATGGATGGATCATCATCGCCGCATCAATTCCCTTGAGCAATCCGTGTCGAACGAAGCTTCCTTTAGCACTTCCGTTCGGCCCGCCTTCTTCAGCAGGGGTGCCTAATACGACAACTTCTCCACCCGTTTTATCTAATGTCTTACTTAAGGCAATCGCAGCTGCTACACTTGTCGTCCCAATGATATTATGTCCGCACGCATGCCCAAGTCCAGGAAGAGCATCATATTCCGCCAGAAAAGCGATGGATGGTCCTTTTTTCGCTGATTTTTTGCGAGCAAGGAAAGCTGTTTCATGACCTGCCACTGCCTTTTCGACTGTGAAACCTTCTTTTTCAAGAAGATCTATTAATAGACCAGATGCGAAAAATTCCTCATTCCCAATTTCAGGGTTTTCGTGTATTTGATGACTTGTGGAAAGAAAAAGTTCTTTATTACCTTCCACATTTTTAATAATTGTTTCTTTTAACGAACTAATCACTTCTACGATTGATGACATCATGTTTCCCTCCTCTAATGGATCATGTGCTTACCAGCCAATTTTACTTAATGGAATAAAGGTTGGAATTTGACTTCCTTTGTATTCCTTCTCAATCAATTCCGCTACATCATCTTCTTGATATAGCTCTGCCAGTCTTTTTAACGTTTTATTGTTTTTGTCTTCTTCTCTCGTTGCGATAATATTGACATAAGGAGTAGCAGTTTCACTCTCATGGAAAATAGAATCCTTCGTTGGGTTAAAACCTGCATCTACAGCGATTCCATTATTGATAATCGAAGCAGCCACATCAGGGAGAACACGTGGAGTTTGAGCTGCGACTACTTCAATAATTTTCAAGTTTTTTGGGTTTTCAACGATATCCTCTAATGATCCAGTCCCATCGAAGCCTTCCTTTAGTTTAATAAGGCCTGATTCTTGTAGTAAAAGAAGAGCTCTTCCCATATTGGATACATCGTTTGGCACTGCAATTTTACTGCCATCAGGAATGTCTTTTACCTTTTTGTATTTTTCTGAGTAAATCCCCATTGGAGCCAGAACCGTTGTAGCAATAGGAGCTAATTTCAATTTATGTTCCGCGATAAAACTGTCGAAATACGAAGCGGTTTGGAAGGCGTTGGCATCCAGTTCCCCTTCAGCTAGAGCGATATTCGGTTGAACATAGTCCGAGAAACGAACGATTTCAACTTTAATCCCTTCTTTTTCTGCCTTTTTAGCAACATAGTCCCAAACACGGTTATCCGTCCCGCTTACACCTACTTTAACTTCTACTTTTTTCTCGCTACCGCTCTTTTCATTGGAACAACCTACACTAAAGATGGCTAATGTTAAAATTGCAATGGAAAGTAATAATTTCTTCATTTTCTTTTTCCTCCTACTTATCGTCTTCTAATTTTTCTTGCAAGGATGTTTCCAAAGGACTGTAAACCTTGTACCATCACGATTAAAATTCCCACTGTCACCAACATGGTCACCGTATCAAAGCGTTGATATCCATATGTAATAGCAAGGTCACCAAGTCCGCCCCCGCCGATTGCTCCGGCCATAGCAGATGCACCGACTAAACCAATGGTTGCAATCGTAAAAGCTAGGACAAGAGAGCCAAGAGCTTCTGGAATTAGGAATCGAACTATGATTTGTCCAGGCGTTGCTCCCATTGCTTCCGCTGCTTCAATTACACCTGGATCCACTTCAAGTAGAGAATTTTCTATTAATCTAGCAATATACGGCCCAGCATAAAACACTAGCGGCACGATTGTAGCAGTCGTCCCAATCGATGTCCCCACAAGAAATCTAGTGATCGGAATAATCGCGACCATTAAAATGATAAAGGGGATGGAACGGAAAATATTGATAATTCCACTTAGTACATTGAAAACGAGCAAATTCTCTAGTAAATGACCTTTCCGGGTTACAACGAGCAGGACCCCGAGTGGCAACCCAAGAACGGCCGAAAATAAAAGTGAGAAGGACACCATTTGAACGGTTTCAATCAATGCTTCTGTGATTTGCTCTGAATTAACTAGCATGTGTGATCACTTCCTTTATCGTTATTTGTTCATTGTTGATATACATTAACGCTCGGTTGATTTCATTATTCGATCCTTGAAATTCGACAATTAAGTTTCCAAATGAAGTTCCTTGGAGTTCCGTGATATTTCCAAAAAGAACATTGATATGGATATCGAATTTTTTGGAAAGGGTTGATAATAATGGGCGACCTGCTGAGTTTCCAACAAAATTAATTCGAAATATGTTCTGTGCTCCAGCATTTTTTTGGATGGTTTCTTTAATGGAATCGGGAATTTGGTCATTCATGACGGTGCTGACAAAATTTCTAGCTGTCTTTGTTTTCGGTGATGAAAAAACGTCAAACACTGTCCCTTCCTCAATGATTTTTCCATTCTCCATGACAGCGACACGATGGCAAATATCCTTAATGACTGCCATCTCATGGGTAATGATTAGAATCGTAATGTTGTATTCCTGATTGATTTTTTTCAGAAGCTGTAAAATGGAACTAGTCGTCTGCGGATCAAGGGCTGAAGTCGCTTCATCACATAGCAGGATGGATGGCTGAGTAGCAAGTGCCCTAGCAATCCCAATCCGCTGTTTCTGACCACCTGATAGTTGGTCCGGATAACTATTGGCTTTATCTGAAAGCCCAACAAATTCAAGAAGTTCATATACTCGCTTCTTTATTTTCTCTTTCGGAACTTTAGCTAATACGAGCGGCATGGCCACATTCGCAAATACGGTTTTGGAATTTAAAAGATTAAAATGTTGAAACACCATCCCGATATTTCGTTTGACTTCGCGGATTTCCTTCGCAGATAAAGCGGTTAGATCATGACCGTCCACCAACACTTTCCCTGATGTTGGCTGCTCCAACCAGTTCACACATCGAAGTAAGGAACTTTTACCAGCACCACTAAACCCAATCACTCCGAAAATTTCACCGGCATTTATTTTTAAATTAATCCCATTTAATGCTTTCACCTGATTTCCACCACTGTTGTACACCTTATTTACATTTTGAAACTCAATCATATTGCTTCTCTCCTTTCAATGCTGTTGGGCCATCACACGTTTTTTCTTTGTTTTGGACAAATGAAGAAAACCTTTCAAGTAATCTAAAATAGATGATTTACTAAACAGATGTGAAAACTATGAATTAACTTACAGAAATCACCTTGGCGTTTAGAAGGGGAGTTGATACTTATTAGAACAACAAAAAACCCTCTTCTTGAAAAAAGAAGAGGGTAAAATGTATAAGACTAATCCTCTTCTTATCTTTCAAGCCTAGCTTGCTGGAATTGGCACGGTACAAAAAATGTCCGTTGCCGAGGTGTCATAGGGCCAGTCCCTCAACCTCTCTGGATAAGAAGTATTTTCCGTATTCAATTGATAGTATGATGAATACATTACAACATTCAAAAAACAAAGTCAATGGAATTTTTCAAAAGAGTAGGATTTATCTAAAAAATGGTGAATATGTGTACTTTAAAACAACGAAGCCTGTTGGTACGATAAAGAATGTATGCTAAATTAAGTTTGTAATGAAAATGGTTGGAGGAATTATGAAGAAGTTCAAACGAAATATTAAAAGGTTTTTCTTATTTTTATTTATTTTAATTGTGTTCATGTATCTAAATAATAGTTCTTTCCTTACTAAGTCTAGGAATGAATCTCCTATATTATTGGCACATAGAGGAATGGCACAAACCTTCCCAATGGAGGGAATTGCCAATGATACATGTACGGCTAAAAGGATTTATAAACCAGAACATCCTTTTTTGGAGAACACGATTCCCTCGATGGAAGCCGCCTTTAAAGCAGGTGCCGACATTGTAGAATTAGATATAAAGCCTACGAAAGATGGGCAATTCGCTATCTTTCATGACTGGACTCTAGATTGCCGGACAGAGGCAGAGGGAATGGTTCAGGACTATACAATGGCAGAACTAAAAAAACTGGATGTTGGCTACGGATATACAGCTGATCATGGAAAAACTTATCCCTTTCGCGGGAAAGGAGTGGGGCTGATGCCTTCCCTAGATGAGGTATTAGAATATTTCCCAGAGGAGTCATTCCTAATCCATATCAAGAGTGCCGAACCGACAGAAGGCATTCAACTGGCAAAACACCTTTCGAAACTCCCTGAAAAACGTTTAAATCAGTTAACCGTTTACGGAGATGATCAACCTATCCATACATTGAAAAAACAATTACCCAACCTTAGAGTCATGTCAATGGCCACGTTAAAGAGTTGTTTACTTCCTTATCTAGGGATAGGGTGGACAGGTATGATTCCATCCGCGTGTGAGAACACCCAACTGCATATCCCAGAAAAATACGCACCATTATTATGGGGATTTCCTAATAAGTTCTTGAATCGTATGGAAAGCGTAAATACTCGTGTAATACTAGTCGCAGGTGACGGAGGATGGTCGGAAGGTTTTGATCAAAAACAAGATTTAAAACGACTTCCCGAAAATTACACGGGTGGTATTTGGACGAATCGTATTGATGTGATTGCTCCAATTATTGAAAAAAAATCAGAGCCATTAAAACAATGAGAGATTTAAGTTTAAAAAGAGTTGATTTCTTATGATAGAGGAAATCAACTCTTTTGATATTTTCTTAGGATGCAAGAAAAGTGGCAACTCTATTAGGAAAAGATCAATATAATAGAGGAATACATTGCAATGGACATCGTAAAAATATTTAATCTTCATATATAATATAGTTTGGCTTATATCAGGCAACTTGTTTCCTATATCCTAACTTCAATTACTAGAATCATAGTGATCAATTGACAAAGGGAATGTTAATGAAAAGAAATTCAAAAAAGTTGTTGACTTCTATGAATAAACTTTATATAATGAAACTTGTCACTGAGACACCAACAAAAAAACTTCTAAAAAAGATATTGACAAAATATAATAGAGTTGATATAATTTAATTCTTCGCTTTAAAAGTTGAAGAAAAATGAAGTTTTAGATGATCCTTGAAAACTGAACAAAACAAACAAAACGTCAACGTTAATTTTGATTTTTAAAAAGAGCTAAATCAAATTCTTTGGAGAGTTTGATCCTGGCTCAGGACGAACGCTGGCGGCGTGCCTAATACATGCAAGTCGAGCGAACCAATTAAGAA